>JAYSQO010000039.1:0-12993 GCA_043721535.1 Bdellovibrio sp.
CACTTGATTCAGAAAACAATATCGTAGGTTGTTGCTATCCACTAAGTTCCTCTTTGTTGCAAAATTATTTTCCACAAACTTACAATCAACAAGCCCATAATTTTAGACAGTTTCTGAAAGTTGGTTCATGGTTAGGTTTTACTAGAAAATTAACGAAACCTTTTTCACGAACTCACAAAGATCAAACTTTGCAATTTCAATTTTTGCATTTTTTATTTTTCAAACATCCTGATGTTCTTAAAGAAATGATTTATTTTTCTTATGCTCATTCGCAACAAAATGAATTTGTTGTTTATACCTACGAACAGGCTGAATATAAATACCGCCCGCCCGTCGGCACAGTGAATGCTGAAACGACCTATGGCCTTTATGAAATTCTTGCACCAGAACAAATCGATGATCCAGAATTTAAATCATTGAAACATAAATTGAAAAATAAACTATGGCTTGATGGCCATGTGTTTTAGGTTTTGACGGTTTAGCGATCTTTCCTGCATTTGAATGTGGAGATGATTTGCATAAAGTCTTCGGGGATTTCGTATTTTTTTGTTGTTACGAATTCTAATAGCTCATCATAAGATTCCGTCATAAAAGTAAATCTAAATTGTTCATATTCTTTGCCCTCACATAAAATATTCATTTCCCAGCGCATCTTAAGCTGTTTTTTATATTCGTTATTTGTCGCAACAGTTGTAGATAAAAAAATACTAGCGGAAATTTCCGCTTTGTGATTATTCAGGTTTACTACTTGATTCATAAATACAACAGGACTCGTATTCACTTTGTTGCTAAAGTAAAGATCAGCTTCTTTTTTTGTGAGAAAGTCTACAAATTTAATACTAAACCAGTTAGTCACATTCTTATCTTTATAGTGTTTACAATTTGATGTTCTTGTGAAAATTAAATTTGATGCAGTTTTGTTATTTTCATTAATATTAGCCGCCTCTTGAGTAGGCGCAACTTCAAAGCATTTTGAATAAGAAATACTAAAATTCTCATTTACTAAATCTATGCGACTATCTGTGCGCATATTGTCTTTAATATATAAAACTTCATTTGATCTAGACTGCCAGTATTTTTCAACAAATTCATTGACTGATAATCCATTATTTTTCGATGAAACTTCTTTTACAATAGTGCTCGACGTCTGAGCATAAGCTTGGGCTGCAAAAAAAATAATTAATAGAGTTACCTTAATGATCATGTTTTCTCCGTTTGACATCTTTAAATGTTACTACACCTCGCGCAATAAGATCATCAATTTTCAATGTTATATTAGTTGTTAAACTCGGTTTCGCATCATCTAAATCAATATTATCAATATAAATAATAAAATCTCCTGTTTTAATATTAATTTGGAATACTAAGCCTTTTCTTCCCCAATCAACATGCGTATAGTACAAATTATTATGCTCTTTGATTTTCTTCAATTTATTGACTTTGATTGACTTTGAATATCCACCAATTTCAACATTGATTGATTTTTTTAATATAGATTTATTTAGAGAATCCTCAGTAATAATTTTTCCAATTACTAAAGCTTTATCTTTACGAACAGAATCAAAAAATAAAGCTTTAGTGATTTTTAAATCAACATATTTAATTGGTAAAATATTTTGAGAGTGAACTGTCTTCTTTATGACACTTTGCCCCGCAAGCACAGTTCCCGATGTTTCCGATATTCCATTTATATTACCATTTATATCATAGCTGTATCTAATCAGGTTATAGTCAGTAGATGTAGCCCCAGTCTCAGCGAATATTTCAACAGTATATTCTCCTGATGGAGCATTGACGTTTGAGTAACTTGCCTCTGGTATAGTTCTAACATCAGCCTCTTGCGAGTCAATATATCCTGGCAATGAGTATGACGAGTCAGCGCCACCTTCTTCGAAAAATTGCTCAGTATTAGGATTATACCCTGTTTTTTTACCAAGAGGATCAGCAACTACTAAATATGCTCCCCCGGCTAATACTAGGTACATCATTGATGGATCCGCAATTTGCTTATACAAACGATATCCACGAAATTTTTCAAATGCTATCAAATAGTCTTCACCGCGATCTGCTATTGGATCATTAGTTACATATTGAGGAACACCATTTTTATCAACGCTCATACCAGTAGCCAATACAAAATGAAACGCATTTGGATCATTTCTTCGACGAGCCGATTCAGACTTAACTTTTAAAATAACAGGATTTCCAGCGCAAAGATTTTTGTTGACCTCTTTAATAGCTAAAAAGTTATTTGGATCATCTGCAGGCTTTTTAATATTAACATCATATCGTCCAATAAACGAAATTTTTTCATTAGATTTTTTTATGCAAATTGTTTGCGAAACACCTGATGCCAAACAAGATGTCATATACGATGCTCGTCCGAAATTTACAACTCCGTGCGGATTAACGTCATTACCTTTTTTAGTGTAACCATTGTGTTCACTATACTCAGGACCAAGCACATCATAGAAACCGTCTGCTCTTAAACCATTGTTAACTGATCTAGGATTTATCGCTGATCCATCAATTGCAGTCTTTATACCGTAAGTGCTCATTAGCATTGCAACAGTGGTTGTATTACAACCCAACCACCCCATTGTTGCGTCAACATCAGTAGCTTTATGGTTTGCATACAGATCACCAGCCCAAACAGCAGGACTGCCCTGTGAAAAATATGGAACATCTTTCTTTTTATCTTTAACATTACAATAAACATAAAAGCTATCATGCATATCATTATCCGAAAAATCTTGATCTTCCCCTATTCGAACCGAAGCAGTATAGGAAATTCCTCCAACATCATCAGCTGTAAAGGTTGTCTTAAAATTAACTATATGTCCACCACTAACAGAAAGTGCAGAAACTGGCACAACTTGTGATAATATTAAATCTGTATTTAGAAAGCGAAGTTCGACTGTTGCTACTCTATCATCTACAGGCCTTAAATCAGTTGCTGTAATTGTTAAGTTAAAATTAATCTCTTCATCAGGCTTAACCGCAAATTTTTCATTAGCAGTTCTTTGTGCTGGTGATATATCAACTTTTTTCAAAGTTAAATTTGCTTGCTTCGTACTCCATGTCAGTGTTTTTAAACCGACTTTGTAAAATGCATTTGGATCATTTAAAAAACCTACAACTGTTTGTGTAAAAAACCCACTAAGCTGAAGTAAATTAATGCCTCCAGGTGCACTGTATGAAAATGGATACGAAAATACACGTGGGGGATTGTTCTTTAAAAGAAGTGTTATATTATCTATTGCAACCTGAAGAATATTTTGAGGACTTAAACTTGATGATCCAATTTCACCTGTAATAAGACCAGATACCGAAACAGCTGGTGGATCAAAATAGACAGCACCACTGTTTGATACATATGGAAGCAAACTAGCATTACCCAATACCAACGCTCCATCTGCATTTTTAATACAAGGCACTAATAATGTTTGTCCGTCTTGAAATCTTTGACATGAAATTTGTAACTTATGTCTGTCATCAATCGTTACAGAACCAGAGTAACCTGGCAGAACTGAACCTGGAACTATAGTTGTAGTGGCAAAATCTACCGTAGCTGGATCAGTAATTATACTGCCCGACACGCTCTGCCCATATACTGTAACCTGTGAAAAAAGAATAACTAACAATAGTACTTTTGAAAAAATAGTCCGCATACATCCCCCTAAAAACATGTAGGATAATGATCGGTACTTTCCAGCTAGACTTAAGTCATATTTGTTTATTTGATGGAATCTTAACAAATGTGTTCTATTTAGATAAATTTGTATCGTTTCTAGAGCTAGCTACCGCGAAAAATAACTTAAATACAAATCCAAACCCTGATTATTAAATGCTTTCTGACGGCTTAATTTTAAATTTTTAAATTTAAAATTCCAATCCTTAGGATGAACAACAACAATCACATGTGGATTTAATTTTTCTTCTAAATAATTCAGCATTTGATCGGCTTTCACATCGGACAATCGACCACCGTACGGAGGATTGGTCACAATAACTTTAAAATCTGTATCTGCAGCTTGTAAAACAATGTCTTGGCAATCTTGATTTAAAATTTCAATATGATTTTGATCTTCGATAGGTAAGTTTTTTAAATTATTAATCGCTTTATCAAAAGTGGCTGTATCGATTTCAATTCCTAACAAACGATTATTAAAGATATTTTTAAATTTATAATTCTTTTTCCACACTGGTGATTTAAAAAGAGCTGGTAAAAAAGAAAAATTTTCAAAAGCATAGCTGCGCATAAAATTGATTGCATTCGCTAATCGTATTTCAAATAGCAATGTGCCTGAACCGCAGAATGGATCGATATACAAAATGTTTTTATCACTTTGCAAATATGGTAAGTTCAGATTACGACTGGTCTCTGTCAAAAATTGAATCATTTGGGCAGCCAGTGTTTCGCGCATGGGGGCTTCGCCCTGTTGTTTTCTGTAGCCCCGTTTATGTAAATGTTCACCTGACGTATCAAGACTGATTTGCACTGAATCTTTGAAAATTCTGATAAATACTTTTTGGGCCGTTTCATCAGTCGAAGATTTAATTTTTAAAGTTTTTTCTAAAACCTCTAGTAAGTTTCCTTCATGGAAAAGTCTTGATTTAGCGGAATCAACTTCAAACTTGACTGGTTTTTTTAAATCAACAAACTGAGTCCAATTCATTTTTTTGATTTCTTTTTCAAACTGATCAAAATAGCGAGCTTCAAATTGATGAACACGTAAAAGAATTCTATTCGCTATTTTTGAAAATAAATTGATTTGTAAACCTAAATACAATTCGCATTTGATTTCTAAGCCACCTTTTTCTTCAGATAAAACTTCAGGACGCGTGCGTGTTGGTAAGCCATCTAAGTCTATCATCTTATGCCAAAAGAAATTCATTTCATTCAGCAAAATATCTTCTGCACCCAACTGACAGCTCACAAAAAAATTTGACACTAAAATCTCCAGTAAAAATCAACAAAGCCGTAATAACCATCCGTGGGGTCTAATCTAAAATGAGTAATATCAGTCGCATTGATTGAAACTTGTGTGTGCATTCGATCATAAATCCAAAGATATGATAAATAGCCACCGAGTGCTTTCTTTTCAAAATTGTAACTGGGGCCAATCAGAATCCGATTCCACTCATCAGATATAACTTCATATCCCGTTTGAAATGAACTTGACCCAAGGGCTTTGATAGCTGCTGCATCAGCAGCACCATTCCATTTTGCTAAACCTAAACTGAGGAATGTATGAGAAATTAAACTGTCTGATGACGTTGAATCCCAAAAAAAGTTAACGTTAACGACTGATTCATCTTCTGCACTGACACGGACATAACTTAAACCTGAAGACAAAGTTGTTGTCTCTGAATCATAAAATCGGGCTTTAAAGTTAAAGTTAGGTTTACCTAGTACATTTGCAGGGATAACACTACCAATACTGAGCCAATCAGTCGCTCCAAAATAAGTATTTCCAAGAAACGTAACTAAAAATTCATTTTTATAAAGGGTCTGTGCTGTTTCACCAATTGTCAGACCTTGATAAAACAAGGGTCTGTATTTTGAAGATATACTCAGTTCACTTCGTTTAATAATCAGTTCTGTTGATCCAATAAAATCAGGATTTTCTGAAGTAATATCAAGTTTACGAATGATATCTCCTTTTTGAATCATGTATTTTCTAGATTGTCTGAGAATTTTTAATTTAATCTCATGACGATTTGATCTGACTGTTTTGACATTTTGAACTTCAGCATAAGCAAAAACTCCAATTCGTGAATTTTGCGAAATAATTGGTAAGATTTCACCAATACCCCAATCATTCGATTCTGAATAGGCCATTAAAAATTGTTCATCAATAAAAGCGTCTATCAGGGCACCCTTTGATGATCTAAACTGGGCTACTACTGATAACGGCAAAAGTAGACAAAGAATGACTAAGAGTAGGCTTGTTGTAGTTTTTTTGGATGGAAGTTTAAACATACTAAAGATAATACTAGCGCAAAAATTCCAACTCCAAAAGCATAAAATAAGCCGAATTGATCAGTTAAGTAACCTACGCCCAAGTGCATCGCAACTACGGCTAAACTTTGAAAACTCATGGCGAATGATAAATAAGTACGGCTTAAGTGGGCCGTATTCTGAGATATATACATCACGCTTAATGGGTAATATGGCGCCATAAAAAATCCAGTTAAGATTAAAAATTTTGGATCAATATTCAAACCTAAAATCAACGACAATAAAGACAACACTAAGAAGCTATTTAATAGTATTTTAAGATTAAATTTTAATTTAATAAATGAAAAAAGCAGCCGTCCAGCAAATAAGAAAATAAAAAACCACATTAAGGCCTTTGAAGATTCAACAACATTATAATTATGATACGTCGACATGTACAACGGCAACCTAGTTGAAACTAAAATTTCAGCGACGACATAAAAACCAAACAAGCCACCCATAGAAAGAAGACCTAATTTTGTAGGGCGCTCATTCAACTTATTCGTTGTGTTTTCATTTTTTTTAATTTCAAAATTGGGATTGGGCTTGATCAAAACTTGTAAAACTAAAAAAGACAAAGCTAAAAAACCTGCCGCTTTAAAAACCTGCCCCCACTGCCCGCTACTTTCCATGTGATAAGTTACTAAAAAGGGCGCTAGCAAGCTGGCTAATGCATACATACTGTGAAGACCCGATAGGGCCTGTGTTCGATATTTTTCAGGAGCATTCTCACTGACTAATAAATTTTGTGAAACTGCCATGAATCCAATACCTAAACCTAAAAACAAACTGCCGACTAATAAAATTCTAAATGCGTCAGAATATCCAATTGTCGTAAGCCCGATTGTCATACAGGCCACACCTAGCATCAATAGCGAAGATAAACTGTATTTTTTGAGATAAATTCCTGAAAGCATGCTGGCTAAAAAAGCCATCGACGAAGTCAAAGCAAACATCACTGAACCTAGTGTATTTGATAAATTAAAATCTGAAATGATTTCTTTAAACAAAGGACCGCGAATATTATCAGCGACCCCTAATAAAAATAAACTTAAAAATGCGAAAATTAAGGCCCAGGTTGTTCTATTGATGTGTATAATTCCTTTTATCATTCCTCTGACGCTAATACAGTTTTCAAGACTTTAAAAGTATTTAAAATATTTTTACGACTCACTTCACCCTGTATATTGAATAGCCCGTTCGTATGGCAACTGAATTTATTAAAATCAGCTTCCTCTGGTAATCGACCGTTATAAACCATGAATACAAACGCTTCGCGAATAAAATCATCTTCAGAATAGCTCAGTCTACAGTGATTATAAAAGACATTCCAGCCATCAAGAACTCCTTCTTTATCAGCAAATTCTCTGATAAATACGCGAAACCTGGGAAATGCAGATCTGACTTCATTTGCATTCAGTGTTTGTAATGGGTTATT
The DNA here is from genome assembly GCA_043721535.1 of Bdellovibrio sp. Lineage (GTDB taxonomy): Bacteria > Bdellovibrionota > Bdellovibrionia > Bdellovibrionales > Bdellovibrionaceae > Pseudobdellovibrio. Next base: position 7,443 of record JAYSQO010000039.1, read on the forward strand.
TTTATCAAAAGTCGCATAAACAGATTCAATGTACATTGTTAACATAGATAGCGTTCTAATATCTGCAGTTTCGATGCGCCCATTTTTAAGGGTATCACGACGAGACACTTCCATTAAATCAACAAAATAGCTGTTATATGCAACCTCTGTAAGCCCAGCTAAAAATGCATTAAAATAAGGAAGATGAGAAAAATATTTTTTCTGATTTAAACGCAGCTGTTTTCTAAAGCAATCTTCACTCAACCATGGAAAGTTAAACACATCTTTCTCTGGTAAACCACAATTCGCAGCAATCATGTCTTGACGAATTTCATCAGTCACAAAACCACCACCAGTGACCAGCATATTCACAAATTGCAGCAGTTCTAAATATGTTAATTTTTTTGCACCTTGAGCAGCTCCTGTAAATAAGCTGGCTTCTAAAAAGCTATCTGGGCCGTTGTTGATTGTACGTGGATCAAAAAGTTTAATTTCTACACCGAATTGTTTAAAGTCTGCATACCACTTAAACATACCTTCTTCGATTAAATAACTTTTATTTAAATCTACATCAGAAGATACAACTCCCCAGCCAATTAGCAGCGCGCGTGCTAATAATTTATTATATAAAGCATCTGTCAAAGCTAACCAATCTAATTGGGTTTTATTTTGATCATAAGCTATTACCATTTTTCTCTTGTCATAGATGATTGACGATTTTCCCAATGCCTCAGTTCTTAGTTCTTCAAAGCCTTTAATAACTTGGCTACGTAATACTGAATCTAATGACTTTGTATTGCGCAACCAATCTTGAGGGCTAAATTTTTTCATAGCCAATTGAATTTCAACAACTGAATAGCTTCCTTTAAGGTCAAATTTAATCGAATTAATAAAATCCATTGATGTTTTAAAAACATAAAATTCACGTTTGATATTTTTAACGATGATTTCTGATAAGCCTCTGAAGCTTTCAGGAGCTAATGATTTATTATCATTAAATACTCTTAAAAAAGATCTTTTGTAAAAATCAAGGAAAGTTTCTTTCTTTACATCTAACGGAATCACTTTTTTATCTAAAAGTTCAATAATTAACGGATCTATGCTTTCTACTTTAATCAGTTTAGTGAATTTGTACTGAACAGAGTTTTCAAGAATTTGAATCGACTTTTCCATAAACTGAATCAACTGGCTAAATTGTTTCTTTTCAGTGATTTTAAATTCTAGGCCTGCGTAAGTGAATTCAGCATACAGTTCTGCTAAATCAATCAAATTATTTATTGCTAAGTGATAATCGGATTCACTTTTGAGTTTCACATCACCTTGAATCAAATACATCACATTGCCGAGCATCTTGATGTTCTTTTTATCTTCGTCAGTTTTATTCACACCCAAAGCTTCTAATAGCTTCACAAAATCTGTGTAATTATATTCAGATTTGTAGATTTGCGTTTGTCCTAACAAGGCTTTTAAACTTTCTCGCAGTTGTTTGAAACCCGCTTTTATAAAATCAGATGAAAACTTGTTCTTTTCAAGATCGAATGAATAAATTTGCATGAATTCAGAATTCTTTTTTGTTTCCACTTGCACAAGTTTTAAATAATTACGAACCAATTCTAATTCATTTTTAGTGATGAATTCTATGGCGCCGCCAAACAAGGCTTTTTTAAGATTTAATATTTCACGAGTCGAATCTATTGTCATTTCAGCTTGGGGTTGAAACTGATTCATGATTTTTAAAAGTTCTTCTGCGGTAAATTGGCTGGCATTTTGTTTGCCTTCGACTTTTTGAATAAATAATTCAATGGTTTTGTTCAAGCAATCAAATGTTTCATCAATTTTTTGCTCTGGTAATTCTGATTTAAACATTTTTTCAAAGTTATTTTTTAAACTTTTTGAACATTCTAGACTTTTGTTATCTAATGTAATCACATCTTGCTTTTTTGGTTTTCCTTTAAGAAATTCCGTACAAGAAAAGCTGACTAAAGTCAGACTGATCCCGAACACAAGACGTAATAATTGGTTGAATTTAAAAGTCATAAGAGGCTCCTAACCAAATTTGATCTAAATTTCTATAATTCGAGACTGACGATAGCTCATCACTGGTTTCAACAAGTAAAAGGTCTATTCTTGCTTTCCAAGGGCCGCGAAAATCAAAAATATTTTTCCATGTGATTTGCTTCAACAACTGTGATTCGGCTTGAAGCCACCCAAGTGATGATTGGTATTTTAAATCTGCGGTTAAGTACTGTTTAAATTTTAAATTGATTTGATAAGCCTCGTGATACAGAATTTTTTGTGTCAAAGCGGGTCTTTGTTCGTTATTGACATCTGGCCCTGTTTCTTGAATACGTTGGCCATTTGAAAATAAATAACTCAATTCAACTTGAAATGGATCTATATTAAAATCAACAAAAGGTGAAGCCAAAATCTGAGGTTTTAATATTGGCGCATTATAGTTGGTTTCAAATATTGGACCTTCCGGTTGATTGTAAACAGCACCGATTCCCACATGCAGATCATCATCTAAGTAGCCAACATCTAAAGCCATGTTTCTTTCGTAGTAAGTTTTAGGTTTTAAATCAACACGTACACGGTCTGTGACTAAAACACCTGTATATCCGAAAGCAAATTGGTTTGACGGTTGATAGGCCGCTGATGAATTAATGTAATAATCACTATCAGTTTTATATCTAATTTGAATCGCAAAACTTCTTTGATTAATGACGTCTTGCGTTTCAGGTTTTTGGATATTGTAATCGATTGGTAGTAAAGCATTTTGAAAATAAATATTTTGCGCTGGCGCACTAAACCAAGGATTTGCCGACGAAAACTGCCCGTCCTTTAATTCGTAGTTAGCGCCCTGGTCAGGAATAAATAACGGACTTCCTAAAAAAGTAATTTTAAGATTTCCAGTGTGTACTTCCCAAAAAAAGCCAAGTAGACCTTGTGATTCGACATCCAGCGGATTCCATCTGAATTGCGGTTGAAATAAACCTAAATTCCATTTTTCATCAACCCGGGACCAATCGTTTAATTTTCGACCAATATGAATTTTGGAATTCGATTGAGTATCTGATTGTGTTTGTAATGTGAAATAAACTTCTTTCACTTTCAAGTAACTGAGTATCGGCTCACCAACAGCATACTGACCCTTTAAATTTATTTTAAATGCATCTTCTTGGGAATTGTAAGACTTAAGACTGACGCCTAAAAAACCATAGTTTGTATGTTGAGTGTTTTCAAAATCTTCGCTGATAAAACCTAAACCCTGTAACTGGGCTTCGCCTAAAATTTCAGATCGAGCAACCAGGCAAAAAATAGAAATGAGCAGAAATAAGCCTATTTTGAGCCAATAACTCATAACAACACTTAAACTGTCTAAAAATGATACACTTTTATGATCCACTACCATACCTGTTATATCATCAATTCCTATGCCTTATTTTATTATCAGGTGCAGCTTAAAACTGAATTGAACCACCATACCACTCTAAGTAATAGACAGTTGCCTTTTTTTGTAATTACATAAACAAGAATGAAGATGTTAATTATACGATTCTCTAGCATAGGTGATGTGACTCAGGCATTAAGTCTACCCTATTTGATTCAACAAAAACATCCGACTGCGGAAATTCATTTTTTAACACGGCTTGATTTTAAAGACATCGTTTCTTGCTCTCAACACATCACTGAAATTTGGACCGTTGATAAAACAAAAGGTTTCTTTGGATTATGGCAAATCATGCAACAACTACGTCAACAAAATTATGATATCGTTTATGATGCTCATAATAATTTAAGATCTTTTTTTGTACGATTTTTTTTAAATCCAAAAATCAAAATCACTAAACCGATGTACCGATTGAAAAGATTTTTACTGCTTAATTTTAAAATAAATTTATTCCCACTGCCATTTTCGGGACAAATGGATTTAATTCGTCCATTGCAGCAAATGGATATTCAACCTGAAATTCCGCGTAATCCTGTGATGATACTTCCTGGGAAAACTATCCAAGAAACTAAACAGTTTTTATTATCACGTGGACTTAATGAATCTGATTTTAATAATTTCTATGTTTTTATTCCATCAGCTGCGCATTTTTTTAAACGCTGGCCAATAAAACATTGGGTGCAACTGGCTAAAAATAATTCGACTCAAAAAATAATCGTTTTAGCTGGGCCAAGTGATACTTTTACTCATGAATTAAATGCGTTACCAAATGTCATTAATTTAACTGGACAGACAACATTGTTACAGTCTGCTGCTGTCATTCAATTAGCGAAAAAAATAATAACTAACGACACAGGTATGTTGCATTTTTCTGAGCAGTTAGGTAAAAAAACAGTGGCCTTAATGGGCCCTGCGCCCTTTGGTTATCCTTCAAGAACAAAAACCACGACGACACTGATCGAGAAAAATTTAAAATGTAAACCTTGCAGTAAACATGGCCAAGGGCCCTGCGTGAACAAAGCTTATTATCATGAATGTATGGATAGTATCACCCCTGAAGAAGTTCAAAATGCTCTTTTATAATTTATTTTACAAAATTTTAGCTGTTGTAGCCCGAACGATCAGCCCAATGATGTCGACTTCGTTTCAAACATGGGTCGCCACACGCAATCAAATGCAAACTGTATTGTCTAACTATGAAGAAAAAAAACAAAATCAAAAGCGTATTCTTTTTCATGCCTCAAGTGGGGAAATTGAATATGTAAAATCATTAATTCGCGAACTAGGTGCTGCCAAAAACAATAAAATTTTTGTCACTTATAGTTCTCCGTCAGCTGAAAAATTATTTAAAAATATTCATGATTATGTGGAACTTTTTATCCCGCTGGGTTGGGATACAACTGCAGATAATTTAGCACTTCTCAAGGCTATAAAACCAGATTTTGTTATTTTCTCTAGAACAGACTTCTGGCCTAATCTGATTCAACAAATCAATGCCTTAAATATTCCTTTTGTTGCAATTTCGATGTATCCTAGCTGGAATTTTTTATCTCAATTTTGGATGAAGTTTAATTTGAGTCAGGCTAAATTTCTGACTTGTGCATCACACGATATGACTGAAAAACTAAAATATCTTCTGCCCACGGTTCCGACCATCAGACACCTCAATGACACCCGTTTTGATCAGGTTAGACACCGACTTTCGCAAATTGAAAAAATAACTTTGATCAGTCAAAAACCAATCATGACTTTTGGTTCTACATGGCCTAAAGACGAAGTTATTTTGCATGCTATCTTATCAGAAATTCTTAAAAAGAATTTTCATATCGTATGGGCTCCACACAGTATTCAAAATGCCTCTAAGCTATCAGAAAAATTAGAATCTCTGTGTTACAAAACTCAATTATCAAGCTCTTCAAAAAGTAAAGTATTTGATTTTGAAAAAGAAAACTTTCAAATTTTGATTTTAGATGAAATTGGGCTACTTGCCGATGTTTATCGCTTTTCTAGTCTGGCTTTTATTGGCGGGTCATTTGTTTCTAAAGTGCATTCTGTGATGGAACCACTGTGCGCACTTAATCCAGTGATTGTCGGCCCGTTTTACAAAAACAATCCCGAAGC
>JAYSQO010000040.1:0-12958 GCA_043721535.1 Bdellovibrio sp.
CATCAGTCAGTTAGTCTGTAACTCTATGCAGCTTACAAATGCAAAAAATAAGACAAAACACATCACAATAGCCAATGAAAATGATTTTGTTGTCTTTGATAAGCGCAGTGGCCAAAGAACACACAAAGTCAGCCCGACACAGTTGGGTTTAGTCGAAGTTTTAAGCCATCACTTGCATGAAGAACTATTTGTTGTTCAACGTCTTGACAAGGAAACATCAGGTCTCATTCTTTTTGCAAAAAACAAAAAAACAGCCCAAGACTTTGCAGTGCTTTTTGAAAGTCATCAAATTCAAAAAAAGTATTTATTCTTAACTGACTATGATCATAAGAAAACTGAATTTTCTGTCAAAACTCATATCGAAAAAACAGATAAAACTTATATTAATAATCCAAATAAAGAATTTAATTCTGAAACTGATTTTATATTTATCAAAAAAATATCCGAAAAAGTTAATCTGTGGGAAGCCCTACCTAAAACCGGAAAGCCTCACCAAATTAGATTGCATGCTGAATTAAGTGGTATCCCTATCCTGGGGGATCATCTGCATGGCGGTAGCCCCTATTTTAGGATGGCTTTACATGCTTTTGAATTATCTTTCGACTTAGAGCAGAAAAAATATCACTATCAATCAGCTGCTCCGCTGTGTTTTACAAAACCAATCCAACATCTTGGTGATTTTGTAGAAAATGAATTTCAAAACCTAAATAAACAAATTCAATTAGAAGAAAATCAAACTTACCGCATTTATCACCGCGGTCTGAACGAAGATGAAATCAGAATTGATTTATACGGACCTGTAATCTGGGTTTACTGGTATAAAAAGGATTCCCCAACTGAATCTGATATTTCAAGTCTTGATTTATTTTGTAAAAAAAATGATTTTATTTACGTTATTCGCCACATGATTAACCGTGGTGGGGGTGTTGGTGGTCTTGAACATAAGGATCTGTATTACACCAATTGCCCTGAAAAATGGGTAGCGCTTGAGCACAAAATTCAAATTGAATTACGCAGAGACCAAGGTTTTTCACCGGGGTTGTTTTTAGATCAACGATCAAATCGCAGTTGGATTTTTGATAATTCAAAAAACAAATCAGTTTTGAATTTGTTTTCTTATACATCAGTATTTTCAGTAGCAGCAGCCATAGGCGGAGCAAGTCAGATCACCACTGTAGATGCAAGTTCAGCTTTTTTAAATTGGTCAAAAGACAATTTTAAATTAAATGATATAAACCCTGAACGACACGAATTTTTTGCGCAAGATTCACTGCTGTTTTTAAAAGGTGCCCTGAAAAAGAATCGTAAGTGGGATATAATTATTTGCGACCCTCCGTCTTTTGGTCGCACTAAAACCACCACTTGGAAGATCGATAAGGATTTACCTGAATTGATTGTGTTGATGGAGTCTTGTTTGTCGTCAAAAGGTGTTATCATGTTTACTTGTAATTATGAAAAATGGACCACAGAAGATATTAAAAAAGTTTTTAGACAAAGTTTGAAAAATAAAAAAGTAACATTCTTAGATTTGCCGATGCCTGATCTAGATTTTGAATTCCCTGATAGCTTTGATAATCTAATGAAGGGCGTGATTGTTCAGATTGGGTAACTTCTAGTTGCCTTCTGCGCCGGCCTGAACTTGGAATAAACTTTTAGTCTCGTTAATTAACCAAACATCAAAACGGTTTTCACCCAGTGGCACTATAGCGATGGCTTCAAAACCTTTATCATCTACAGTACATTTTTTTTTGCAAAATTTTTCATAATCCCTAAAAGTAATCTGGTTGACATCTGTTGTGTAAAATCTCTTGCTGTTTTCAGCTGTAGGCGGCAAAGAATTGATGTAGTCCGTATTTATTCTGGTTGCATCTTCAATTAATCCATTAATTTGGTTTCCGCTATTGGGGATAAACGGATTAATAAAGCCAGCTTTACTTAAAAGCTTATCATTTCTCATTTTTAATCCAGCTAATTCTAAATCAGTGGTGTAACGTCCATGTTTATCATGAAAAGACTTCATCGCATTATAAACTTCAGACAAAGTATATTTAGCATGACTTCTTTTGTGCCTAATAGTTTGTTTATCAAAAAAGTTTAATGTTGTGTTCTTTTCAACCTTACGAGGCAGTTGTACGCCAGCTTCTTGCAATGCTTGCATCCGTTTATAGTTGTTTCTGACATTCAGTATAATCAAAAATAAAGTGATGAAGATAATAACCATAACCCATCTGTTTTGATTGTTCTGCTTTTTCAAAATCTACCCCCGGTCTAAAATATCCACTGATGAATCCTGTGTGCGAATCGCATAATGCGCTTTTAAAATTTCAATTTGTTCAGGTGTAACGTCTTCATTGCGACCAAGTTTTTGTAAACGTGATTGGTATATCTGATAAAGACATAATGCCCCTGCCACTGATATATTAAAGCTTTGCACAAAGCCCGGCATAGGGATAATCACCCGTTCATCAGCGGCCTCGAGCATTTCTTGTGAAACTCCGTCTTTTTCGTTTCCTAAAACTAAAGCATGCGGAGTTGAAAAATCAATTTCATGAAGGGGTTTCGCTGAATCAAGCGATGTCACACACAGTTTTATTTTGTTATCCTTAAAATATTTAATAGCCTCAGCTGATGTTTTCCATTTTTTAGTTTCGATCCATTTATCAGCACCTTGGGTCACGCGCTGTGATTGTTTGAATTTTTCTTGAGTTTCTATCACATGAAAATTAGTGAAACCCAGGCCTTCGGCAGTTCGCATTACCGCACTGATGTTTCCCCGGTCATAAATACTTTCTAAAACCACAGGAATTGAAAAGCATCTTTTCGAAACTACATTTTCGATTTTTTTCTGACGATCAGGCGTGAGCATCGGCCAAATTTTTTGTAATATTTCAGCCGAAGATATAAATGATTTTGGTTTATATTCAACAGGATCAACCAACGGAAAATGATTAGCATGCTTCGTGTTCACCAATTAAAAACCTGATTTTGATAAATCGCGTGTGATATTTTTTTGATGGGCCTCAAGTGTACCGCCACCAATTTCTAAAAGTTTAGAATCGCGCCATAATCTTTCAACGATGTATTCACCAACGTAACCGTAACCACCTAAAACCTGAATCGCGCGATCAGCAACGTTTTTAGCCATGGTTGTAGCCACAAGTTTGACTCCGTCTGAATCTAAACGATTGCCTTCTTTAGTTAAATCAAGACGTCTAGCAGTATCATACACGTAGCAACTGGCCGCTTTGTATTCAGCGTACGAATCAGCAATGTATTTTTGAATTTGGCCAAATGAATTTAATGGTTTTCCAAAAGCTTCGCGTTCTGTGGCGTATTTATTCATAATTTGAATAGATCTTTTTGCGATGCCTAAGCTCATTGCTGCAAGACCCACGCGTTCAATTTCTAAATTTCTCATCATGTGATGCATTGAATCGCCTTCAGCACCGACAAGACGATCTGTAGGGATTTCACAATTTTCAAAAACTAATTCCGCCGTGTTTGATGCGCGCATTCCTAATTTATCCATGATTTTTTGACCGACGTAAAAACCTTTATCGCCTTTTTCAACGATGAATGTTGATATCAAAGCTTTGCCATTACGTTCACCAGTCTTTGCGTAAACCCAAACCATATCACAAGCTGTTTTGTTATCGTCAAGAGCGCCATTCGTGATCCACATCTTACGACCGTTAAGAATATACTTATTATCTTTTTTTGTGGCTGTCATTTTCATACCCAAAACATCTGTGCCGTAATCGGGTTCAGACATCGCCATTGATCCAACGAATTCACCAGATGATAGTTTAGGTAAGTATTTTTGTTTTTGTGATTCTGATCCGTTAACAGCTAAATTATTCACACATAAAAGGGCGTGCGCCAAATAAGCCAAGCAAAAACCGGGGTCACTGGCTGATAGTTCTTCGTGAACAATACAAACAGCCGTCGCATCAAGACCTGATCCACCGTAGGCTTCAGGCACAGTAATTCCTAACAAACCTAAATCGCCTAATTTTTTAAATAAAGCTAAATTGAATTTTTCTTTTCTGTCGTATTCATGAGCCTGTGGTTCAACTTCGGTTTCAACGAAAGATTTTAAAGTGTCACGCAACATTTTATGCGTTTCAGTAGGATTTGTTAAATCAAAGGTTTTTAAATCAATATTTTCCATGGGCTTGACTGTAACAAAGTTGTCGTGCTTGATAAAGCAAATTCAAAGAGCAGAGTGAATCACAGGAATTAAGACTATGAAAGCTACTATTTTAGGCGTTGGAACAGAATTAACGACGGGACAAATCGTCAATAAGAATGGCGCTGCCATTTCAGAAAAGCTTTTACCTTACGGAGTCATCACCACAGCGCACTTGGTAGTCCCTGACGACCATCAATTGATTTTAGACACTCTTGAATTTGCAGCTGCGAATTCAGATTTGATTTTCGTGACTGGTGGCCTTGGGCCCACCAGCGATGACTTCACCCGCGATCTTATTAGCGAATGGGCTAAAAAGCCCTTAATCTTTGATGAAGTTTCATGGCAGCATGTGCAGCAGCGCTTAACCAGCCGTGGCTTCACAGTTAAAGATTTACAAAGACAACAATGTTATTTTCCTGAAACTGCAAAAATTTTAAAAAATTCAAATGGGACTGCAAACGGTTTTCAAATCACAGTGCAAACGGCCTACGGTCAAAAAGAAGTTTTTGCTTTGCCTGGGCCGCCACGTGAAATCGATGCGATTTGGGCTGACACTATTCAACATTGGCTGACTGATAATACCAAACATATTGATAAAAAAATCACAAAATCTTGGGACACCATGGGACAAGGTGAATCTGATGTGGCTGTCACCGTTGAAGACATTATTAAACAACATGGTACAGGACTTGGGTTAGAAATTGGGTACCGTGTGCACTTACCTTATGTCGAAGTCAAAATCACTTACGTTCAATCGATTGAGTCAAAAGTACAAACAGTTGTCCAAAAAATAAATCAAGCGCTGAATCCGATTACTGTTTTGCGGGATTTTGAAAACATCACTGATGTATTAGCTAAAAAAACATCACATGTGGATTTCGCATTCTATGATTTTGTATCTGGTGGTTTTTTACATACACGATTATCTGGGTATCTAAAAAAATATAAAAACTGGATGTGGAAACAATCACAGCGTCCATTAGACACAGATTTTTTTAACGAAGAAGAAAATTTTTTAGCTTTATTTCCGCAAGACGACAAACATGAAAAAGCTGTCGTCATAGGTCACTTCAATAACAAAAGATTCAGTTTGTCTTTAGAAACTCCACCAAACTACAGTTTAATGCCTGAACGCAGGCAGCAGTATTTTGCTGAAATGGCGATGATCGAATTTGTGAAAAGACTGACTTAGAAAAGTTTGCCTCCGCCTCGTATAGCATGAGTTTATTCCTTTTTGATAGGCTAACCTATTATTTTTGATAGGTTGACCTATCAAATCATAAAAATTCTTGCCAAACCCCCAAAAAATCGAGTTAAATACGTTCATAGCCAATTTGAAAAAGACATTGTTTTTTACAAGTTAGCGGTAAACCGAACCTTTCTTCTGAGATTGATTATTTATCCATTTCACAAGAGAGAAAAACTAAAAGGAGTCCCCTATGCAAACGCATAAAGATACTGCTATATCTACGTCTGCTGCTGCGCCCTCTACGAACGTAAATGCACGATTAGGTGCTTTAAAATCCGCGATAGAAACAAAAACACATATGATCGAAAAAATCAGAGACCAATTCGGTAAAGAGTCTCCGATTTCAGAATATTTTGGTTGCATGACATTTGGCTTAGCGCAAATGCGTGAAAAACTTCCGAAAGATGCTTACAATAATTTATTAAAAACATTAGACCAGGGTAAAAAGTTACCCAAAGAAAGTGCAGAGTCAATCGCTTCAGCTGTTAAAGAATGGGCTGTATCAAAAGGTGTGACTCACTTTTCGCATTGGTTCCAACCAATGACAGGATCAACAGCTGAAAAACATGATGCGTTTATTACGATTCAGCATGCGAATCATTCAGAAATACGCGTGATCGAAAGATTCACCGGATCACAATTAATTCAAGGCGAACCCGATGCGTCGTCATTTCCGTCAGGCGGTATGAGATCAACTTTTGAAGCCCGCGGTTACACGGCTTGGGATCCATCATCACCGTTATTTATTATTGAAGAAGGCAACGGAAAAACTTTATGTATTCCGACTGTATTTTTTGGCTATCATGGTCAAGCCTTAGATAATAAAACACCACTGTTACGTTCAACAGATGCAGTATCAAATGCGGCTTGTGAATTTTTAAAATTATTAGGTGATGTCGATGTTAAAAAAGTTCAAACCACATTAGGTGCTGAACAAGAATATTTTTTAGTTGATAAAAACTTTGTGGCCATGAGACCCGACATCATCATGACAGGTCGTACATTAATTGGAACACCTGCAGCGCGCGGTCAACAATTAGAAGATCATTATTTCGGAGCCATCCCTTCACGTATTAAACAATACATGCAAGAAGTTGAATTTGAATTATATAAACTTGGTGTACCAATTAAAACTCGTCACAATGAAGTGGCACCAAGCCAATTTGAATTAGCTCCTATATTTGAAGACATGAATATTGCTTCTGATCACAATTTATTAACAATGGATGTTCTAAAACGTATTGCTTTAAAGCACGGTCTTGTGTGTTTACTGCATGAAAAACCTTTTGCAGGTGTGAACGGTTCAGGAAAACATAACAACTGGTCAATGGCCAATGATAAAGGCGAAAATCTTTTAGAACCTGGAAGCACGCCTCATCAAAATTTACGTTTCTTAGCATGCCTTGTCGTTACGTTAAAGGCCGTTTTTGAACATGCAGCCCCACTGCGCGCAGCGATTGCTTCACCTGGAAATGATCACCGTTTAGGAGCTAACGAGGCCCCGCCTGCGATTATTTCAGTTTTCTTAGGCACGTTATTGGATGATATCCTTAATTCTATCGAAGCTGGCAAAGCCTTAAAAGCCACTGATGAACAAATCATTGATTTAGGTGTTAGCAAAATCCCGAATGTTTCAAAAGATTACACGGATAGAAACAGAACTTCTCCGTTTGCATTTACTGGTAACAAATTTGAATTCCGCGCAGTGGGCTCTACGCAAAACGTAGCAGTGCCTATGTCAATTTTAAATGCAGCTGTTACCCATAGTTTTAAAGAATGCACATCACGTCTTAAAGAATTATTGAAAAAGAAAAAACGTGATGAAGCGGTTATGGAGCTTATCCGCCAAGTTGTTAAAGAAACTAAAAATATTCGTTTCGGCGGCAATGGTTATTCTGATGAATGGAAAGTTGAAGCCAAAAAACGTGGCTTACCAATTTTAAATACAACACCAGATGCTTTAGAAATTTTTAAAGACAAAAAGAAAATGCAATTTTTAGTGGATACCAATGTATTAAGCCATGAAGAAATTCAATCACGTTATCATATCGCAGTCGAGCGCTACGTAAAAACATTAGATATCGAACATGTCAGTCTTATTGAACTTGCTGAAACATATGTTTTACCAGCGATTGAAAAACAATTTACAGTCTTAGCCAGAGCCCACGCATCGATTCCTAGTAAAGCCACTGCAAAGCTTCATGAAGGCCGTCTAAATGCCTTAGATAAAGTTTTAGCGAGTGTTCTAACTGATCTAAATAAATTTAAAACCTTAGTTGATAAATCACAAAAAATTCATGATGAAGAAAAACGTATGTGGGATATTGTTGAAACACTTCAACCCTTAAGTTTTAAACTTCGTGCAGCTTGTGATGAAGCCGAAAAATTAGTGGCTGATGATTTATGGCCGTTACCAAAATATCGTGAAATGTTATTAGCAAATACTTTAGCTTAAATCTGCGTGATCAATAATTTGAGTCCTCTTTGAAATACTCAAATCAAACTCAAATTATTGATCACCAAAGTATTTAAAAGCTAAAGTATTGGTAATTTGTATTTATACTGTTTTAAATCGTTAGACTTAACATTATCAATTAATCTATTAAAATCGTATGCACCAGGAGTAGGTGTCTTGGTCCATACATGACCAAATCCACCGATTGAGCCTGCCAGGTTGGTATTTAATGCGCCAAGATCAGTCCGATTTAAAAATTGTTGATTGATAGAATTGTCTTCGTAATCAGCTGGACTTAATCCCATGGACTGTAAAATTGTTGTTAGTAATCGGTTATAATGCACGCCTCTCCAGTTATTTGAAAATTTTGGATCACCGGGAGTACTATTGAATAAGTCAGCACCTGATTGTGCACCTTTTACTCTATCTGAATAGTCAATATACTTACCTGAAGTTATATTTCCTCCGGCATTACCAAATAAAACACCAGGATGCGATGCTGATCCATGCACCTGACCACTTTCAGTCGTGTGATAGATTAATGAATTGTATAAATAAGATTTGCCATTTGTTGGATCAATAGCTTCTGATAAGTTTTTAACAAGAGGTATTGTTAAATTGTCGAAAGCCAGTTTTTGTCTTTCATTCATTCTTTGCCAATTAAACTTACCATTAGTAACGCCAAAGACCTCATGACTGGTAATCTGATGATCAAATGCCAAACCATCATGAACACTTTGGTATAAATAGTTGTGTACACAAAAAGTTCTTGCGGTATCGCAAATAATTGAAAGCGTCATTAAATCAGCTAAAAATTTATAATCTGCAGAGCTACTAATATCCCACATGCCTGAACTTTTATACGGACTTGTTGAATAAAAGTTTTTGTATTGACATGAATTCACAGTTGTTGCAACTAAAGATTTTTGTACATCACTAAATCTGTCCATAGCATTTTGTAATGCTAATTTATCTGAGGCACTTATGTTTTTACTATTATTAACTCGGTTGTAATCACCTATTACGCGATTTAAAACATCACCTTTCGGGTTTATTAGTGTTGACTGACCACTTTCAGGATAAGATCCGTTGCTAAATAGCCCATTATATATTTTCAAAAAACTACGATCGTAGTTAGATGCATTTACAATTGTTCCATCTGCAGATTTGATCTGTGAACTTGAACCAGTAAGTCCTAACAAAGCTGTTGGTCTACCTAGTGGATTAAATATTTTATTGGCATTAAGGACTTGGTCGACAGTCTGAATTCTTTTGAATTCCACTGCATGATCAACTTCCAGCCCGCCAAGTTTAACCGCCCACGAATGTCCATCTCGAGTCATAAAATCAAGCCCTCTTAAAATATTCATACTTTCAAGATAAGGACTAGCTAAATTTCCGTAAAACGGCGCTAACACAGAACTGTTTGTTGGTGCAAAATCTCGTAGGTTTTGCCAACGAACATTATGATGACCATTGATTCCTGCGACAACATTTGTCGGTTGCGGCAAATTATAAATATTAGATCCGTCATTAGGAAGCCAACAAGAATTGTGACCAATTTCGTAGCTTGATCGAATAGAAATAAATCGTCTAATCGTAGTGTTTGCTTGTGCCCACGTTTCACGGGGTAATAATGAAGCTAGAAAAGGAATAGAGACTAATGCACCACCACTGCCTTGCAGGAACATTCTGCGGTTTATTTTATTAATTTTCATATCCCCACCTTAATTATTAATATAACTACTTCACTATCTTTCTTTTTCTAAAGTTAGGACTTAATGCCGCACTTTTGAAGAAGCTTTGTAAAGTTGCTCCACTGTCTAATTCTGAATACATTTTATTCATAGTACACGAATCAACAACTTCAGTTCTTTGATTCAGGCCGTAAGCATAGCTATAAAAATTTTGTGTGAAACATTTTTTAAATTGTTTTGAATCCGCGACTTCGGTACTGAATTCAACTCCACTTTGAACTTCTTTGTTAATCTGTAACGGAATCGATAAGTTTGCTGTTGCATCAGTAGGTAAATCATTAATTTTAACTCCGTTAATATCAAAGATAGGCTCAGTCGGCTGGAATGCGCCTAATGCGTTGTACTTACTTAGAGAAAAGCCCACAGGATTAATCTGACTGTGACAACCAATACAAGCTGTTTGTGAAGTTTTAACCTGATATCGTTCTCGTGTCGTCAAATTTGGATCAAGTGGCGGTGTTGATAAGGCATCACCTAGGTCTGCTGGTGGATCAGCTAGCTTTAAGCAAAGAACGTCTTTACGAATATGAATGCCACGCATAATTGGATTTTCTGATCCTGCGCCAGAAAACAATAAAGCCGCACGAGTCAATATACCACTGCGTTCGCCGGCAGGGAATCTGACTGCATTGGTTTCAGTTACTGTTGCAGGAACCGCTACTGTTTGACCATAAACTTTCATGAGTTCAGCATTACGTGCAAATGAAATGTTTGATGTGAAAATTTCTCTATAACTTTTATTGTTAGAACTGATGTAACTGATTAATTCTTGAATCTCAGAAACCATTCCTGATCTTAGACCTTCGTTAGCAAGGATTCCTTTTTGCGAAGTGATGAATTTAAATTTTGGATCATTCACATTGGCAAACTCAGGCAATCTATCAAGACGTAACCATTCTTTAGAAAATTGGCTGACCATAGATGACATTTTCGGAGCAACAGAATTTAAAGCTAAATTAAAACCTGCATCTAGATTTAAATCATTATTAGCAGCAATGGTTAATAAAGCTTCATCTGGCAATGTATGATTATACATAAATGCTAATTTACGAGCGATTGAATACGACGAAAGTTTATAAGTAAGACCTGATTCCAATGTCACATCTTTTTGAATGTGAAATAAAAACTGTGGCGCTGTTAAGACTCTAAAAATTAGATTGCCTACCGCCACAGTTGATGTTGCGCCAGTTGTAAATTCACTTTGCAGGGCTGCAAATTCATTATTCAAATTGATTACATTTTCTTCAATTGGACGACCCCATGCACGTAAAGTAAAATTGCGAATTAATGTATTTGTGCAATCAGTATTTAAAGTTGTTACCGCCGTAAAACTGCAAGTTCCTTTTTTATAATTTAAATATGTATTCACAAAGTTTGAATAGTTCACGCTGTTCGTTAATTCTTTTGATACGATATCAGCTGCGTCGAAATAACTTCTTGCGTGATTTAATGAAAAGTTATTATCACCTGTCGAATAGCCATTCGTTGCATCTTGCGGGAAAATTTGATCAATTTTTAATAATGTCATGACCGCCACCGCATTCGTAGGGATCGCGCGATCTAATAAACTGCGAATCGAATTCGTGTATTCAGTGCGACTTAAACGTTTTGCATCTTGTTGCAGTGGTTCTTCATTTGTTGCGCAGGCAAATTGATTTACAACTGCTTCTTTAGGTAACCCGCTCACCCAGTTCACAAGTGCCGAATATTCTTGGGCTGTTAACGGAGTCCCTGGGGGCATATTTCTTAAACCATTATCTATCGGGTAATTTTTTAGACGATAGATAACTTTTGAATTGGCAATATCGCCCGGGACAACAAGGCCATTATTAATAAATTCTTTTTCAGTAGCTAAGGCAAAACTTGTTGCTCCGTTTGGTCCACCTGCCGTATGACAACTTGCACACTTATTATTTAAAATTGTTTTTACTGTAGCAAATAAAGCCACTGGATCGGGTTTAGTCACAGTAAAACTAAAAGTTGAAACAACTGAAATGTTACCAACTTTATCATGAGCACGAACATTAAATGCGTGCACACCATCAACTAAATTACTTAACGCTACTGGTGATACGCAAGCTGCATAAGCAGCGCTATCTAGCGAACATTGAAACGATGCTAAACCAGAGCCCGCATCTGAAGATGAAAATGTCATTGCTGCAGCATTTGATGTTGTTGTGGCGCCGATATCCGCAGCTAAAACAGGTTTTGTAGGTACGACAGTATCAACAGTCCATGAAACAGCGACTGCACTTGTAGCCACAGCAGCTGCTGTGATCCCACGCACATTAAATATGTGCGCTGCAGATGATAATCCTGTGTAAGATTTAGGACTTGTACATGCTACATAGGCGCTTCCATCTAATTGACATTCAAAACTAGTAACGCCGCTGCCTGTGAAACTGATACTTTGTGATGTTGAATTTGTAAATGAACTGATGACTGATGTAATACTAATTATTGGAGCAGTCAGGTTTATAGTCCAATTGTAATTGTAAGCGGCACTCACGTGCCCAGCTAAATCAGTGGCTCTGATTTTCATATTGTGTGTACCTGCCACTAAATTATTAATAGTGAGTGGGCTAGTACAGTTAGTAAAAGCTGTGTTATTTAATGAACACTGAATTTGAGTTTGACCAACTAAATTATCCATAGCGGCAAAAACAAATGATGCTGAAGTTGATCCAGTTAAAGACGCAGGGGCTTGCGTCACTATGACCACAGGTGCTATTGTATCTTTGATAAACATTAATGATTGATTAGTTAAAGCACCTTTTGATGTTTCAACAGTGATCATCAATTGATATTGACCATCGGTAATTGAATTAAATGAAATTGTTTTTGAAGCACAATCTACTGCTGCAGCATTTGACAACTGACAGCGAACTGTTTTAAGTGAATCGCCTGAACCCATTTCAACGTCGAATGAAAAACTCACAGCACTTGTTTTAAAAAGTGTCGGTGCAGAACTCATCGTGATATTTGCATATACAGGCACTGCTGGATTTAATGCACCAGAATTCGCGCTCGATTGCAATTCCACCGATTGATATTCTTGCTTACAGTTTTGAAATGCAAAAAGATTAAAAAAGGAGAACGCAAACCCAAGCGACAAATGTATCAGCTTACGCGTAAATAGTGATTTTTTCATTGGTCCCCTCCCTTAAAAAATAAATAACGTTTATCTAATCCTACTGTTAATTATTTCGGCATACCATTAACCCAGTTCACAAGTGTATTGTAGTCTTGCGTAGTTAGCGCAGTACCTGGAGGCATATTTCTGCTATTGCCTGTCGTATAGTTTT
>JAYSQO010000041.1:0-2011 GCA_043721535.1 Bdellovibrio sp.
CACTTTGCAAATTCACGTCGAAACTGGATCTGACTTTTCTGAAATTCTTGGCAAACATCAAAGTTTTATTTCAACTGACAATAAATTTTTGTGCGAACTGGATAAACACCGATGTGATCAGATTCAAGATGAAATTAATGAAAATATTTTATTAAGAACAAAAGTCTATGCATTCTTACATTCTCCGTCGCCAAAAGTTCAAAAAAAAATTTCATTGAAAAATGTTAAAAAGTTTTCATCAGATTTTGGTGTCGAATACGATCAGCGAAAACAAGAACTGATCGAGTCTGTAGATTCACTTATGAGTTCATTACTGTCACACGGATTTCAATCTAAAAAGTTGGATCAGAAAAAATGCTTAGGGATACTTTATAAATATCTAAATCCCAAGAGGTCACAGAATGTCGAACAACCATCTGTTTTTACGCCCACTGATGAAATCGGAATTGATGAGAATATAACGGCTGAAAATGCAGTTAATTCGCCTCGATCGCAGCTAGTTTTTGGTGATTTGGTCTTGGATCAAAACGATTTTATTTTAGATCAAATGAAAACGCGGGTTTTAAGCCTCAAAACATTACCAGAAATGACAATTGCTGGGATGATGGACGGATTTCTAAGATTTCCATTTCATTATGATCTTATTTTTTCTATTAACGTTTCTGATCAAGCAAAAGAAATGTCTAGGATTCAACAAAAAAGAAGAATGGCGCACTCTTTGTCACAAACTAAGGGCGGCCAAATTTCAGATATCGAAAGTGAATCGAGACTCTCTGATACGGAGGACTTGATTCGTGAACTGATTGATACCGGTCAACGAATTTACGTTGGCGAGCTTATACTAGTTTTGCGTGAAGAAAATGATCTTGCTGGTTTGAAACGACTAAATCAAAAAACCCGCGAGGTGTTAACGCGGTTTAAAACTTTAAGCGGAGCCGAAGGCATTCAAGAAACTGTCGGTGCTTGGAAGATCTTTAAATCAAATATGCCAGCCGCACCCATACAGCTAGAACGTGGCAAGCGAATGAAGACAAATAATCTTGTCGATTTCTTGCCGTTGTATGGGCCGCGCATTGGCGATGAAAATCCGATCTGCTTAGTTCATAGTAGGCTTGGGTCGCTGGTCAGCATTAATCCGTATGACCCAGGTCTTTCAAATTACAATTCGCTTGTGACTGGATCTAGTGGCTCTGGAAAAAGTTTCTTTAATAACTTTTTGCTACTTCAGCAGATGACCAGAGGGGTTAAAGTTTTCGTCATTGATATTGGCGGCAGTTACAAAAAGTTGACTGAGCTAATGCACGGTCAATATTTCGAAATTAAACTAAGTGATGAATATGCCATCAACCCGTTTGCTATCAAAGATATTAAAGCGGGTCCGTCCAGCGAAAAAGTAAAAGCTTTAACTTCAATTGTTGAACAAATGGTATCCGAAACTAATTCGAAACTTTCAAAATTTGAAAGAGTTCTTATTGAAAAGGCAATCAACGAGACTTACGAAAACTCGAAAGCAACTGGAGAGTCGCCAATCTTAAGTGACTTCGAAGGAATTTGCAGAAAATCAGATGAGCCAGAGCTTCAAAAAATTGGAAAATTACTTTTCAGTTGGATCGGTAATTCGCCTTATGGAAAACTTCTTGATCGAAGAAAAGAAATTAAGGCCGATAGCCCCATTATCAGTTTTGATTTAAAAGGTCTGTCGCAATATCCAGATTTGCAATCTGTGATGATTTTGATTCTGACTAATTTTATATTAGATCAAGTTGAAAGCGACAGAAAAACATCGAAACGAGTCTTGCTTGATGAAGCGTGGGAGCTGTTACAAAGCCAAGCTGCTGCAAGTTTCATGGAATACGCGGCTCGGACATTTCGAAAAACGGGATCAGGTATTACATTTATCACTCAGGGCGTTGAAGAAATCGTCAAGAGTCCAATCGGCTCAGCAATTATGAACAATACGGCCATGAAAGTTGTGATGAGCCAAAAAGGTGATCTAAGACCTCTTGAAACG
>JAYSQO010000042.1:0-4969 GCA_043721535.1 Bdellovibrio sp.
TTAAGTATTGAAGTGGCCCCTTTTGCTGCGGCTTTAATCACTGGTCCATGGGACCGGCTCACCGGCGTTTTTGGTCCTATTTATGTACGACGCCTACAGCGCAAGCGAAGGGTTTGCTTTTGCAAGCTGCTGTTCAGAAAAAATGGTATCCTAAAACAAATGTGGCTACTAAAGTTGCTGAGTTTTTGATTAGTCAAATTTCAGAATCATCGTTGCCGCAAATAAGTTTTCGAACTTTAAAAAAAGGCTATAGGCTCGCAGAAATTCATTCTGACTCTTGGCGGGAGCTTTTTGCAGACACTCTGCCTCAAGGAATAATTGACCCTGAAGCTCTTGTAAAAGAACTGTCTCGCCAAAGATTAAAAGTTAAAGATCAGTCTCGTATTTTTCAAGAAAAAACGGGTCTCAAATCTCGATCATTTTATAACTATCGAAAAGATGCAAAATTAAGTAGGAGCGCGGCCAAGTAAAATATCCGTATTCCGTTGGGAATATATTTTGACCAATGCATGGAATATCAGAATCTTTACTTAGGCACGGGCATTGCCTTCAAAATCAATATACTGATATGCATTCTCTTCTGACATCTCCACTGAAATTAGATTTAAGTTTGCGACGGAATCATCTTTCAATTCAATAGTCACAGTAGCGTCTATCACGAAATATTTCTTTCTACTTTCTATAATATTTCCCGATAAGGCATTAGCGCTCGATTTGTAAGAAGAAATATCTCCCAAAAGTTCACCCAATGTCGCTGATGCTGTTTTTGCTGTGGCAACTTGTATGGCTTCCTTTTTTATTTTCTGTCCAACTTTTGTTGGCTTTTCCGAAATAGATTTCAAGGCTTGCTTCCAGGCATCTCGAAAATATACTGGGACCTCGACGTCAAACTCTACTATTCCAATGAATGAAAGGCGACAAGAGGTGGTGCCCATGCCTTCCGAAAAAGAATCAACACCGTTAAGATGAGTTATAGAAAACTTATCAATTGAGACTAATTTTTCGGTATGGCCCTCTCCTAAAGAGAAATCTATATCTCCTTCAATTTTCCTTTCAACATCTTTTATGAAATCAGTTTTATCGATATATTGCTCAATCTCTTCACCAAGTCGTGCATATCTTTCCCGAATAGCCTTATCTAGAGTATTTTCTGTTAAGTCGAAAGCCTGTTGATATGCAACTGGCAGTAAATTTTCAGGCTTATGCTCCTTTGCAGCTTCTTTAAATCTTTCGTCACGAGTCACAAAGTAAACTTTCTTTTCTGAATTTGATTTTGCCAACTCTGCACACGAATACCAAATCACAACGTCTCTAAAGTTATTTCCTTGCCTATCAAATGGACTTCTTTTTTGGACTGCTAAAGAAAAAAGGTCATCGAGTTTTGGATTTTCAGTGGGAAAAGAACATATCTGAATTTCATTTTTTAATATAAAATCTTGCAGTCGTTTGTCATATTCAGCCAAAAATTTATCTTCACTTTGAACCTCGTACTTAAAGTCAATCAGGAATCTATTTAAATCTTTTACTGTTCCAGCCAATTTTAAATTTTGCTCTAAATATTTTTCTTTGGCGCCTTGTTTTAATTCAACAATCACAGGTTCTGGAAGATATACCGTCCAGCCAATCTTTTTTGCGTTGCTGCATAGAGCGTCCAACTCTTGCGATTCAACTTTCATTTTCCCATGCAAAAGATTTGAATCAATTATTATATACATTTGAGCACTCCTTCTGCCGTTATTTTCAATGCATCGTGCTTAATCACGTACGCAGGCTTACTTAAGGTCACTTCAATTTCATATTGTAATATTCATAAGTTATAACCATTGCGATTGGCGTCCGACACCAAAGCCTATAAATTAAATCATGCTGCATCTTGATTTTCTGTATCCAGATTAATGTTAATTAAAATTGCAAGGTCACTAACTAATTTTGGCATATTCAATCGAAGGTCACGAGATATATCAATAGTCCAAGCCATAAAGGTAGTATCTGAGTTATTAACTCTAAATTCTTTTTGCAAGTCCTCACCAGATTTAGGGTACAGCAAAACTACCGAAGGCTCAAAAATTTCATTTTTGTGAATTTGTCTATACGCCAAAACCTGATAGGCATCCTGATTGCCAATTCCATAATGACTTTTTCTAGAGTTCACAATTTTATATTTTGTATCAATAATAAACCCAGGACCGACTTTTGGTTTTATAGAAATGTCTGTGTAGGTATCAAAAAGACTTCGATCCTCCCATTTTCCAGAATTTAAGAAATCCCGCTCAGCACTTACAAGCCTCTTCTTTTTCTGAGCTGTGACTTCAATTTCGAGAAGACGTTCATTTCTTTTAAGCACTTGATAAATAAATTCTTCAAATAGTTCATTCATATCAAATAGCAGTGTGAAGACCTTGTTTTTGCGCTGACCAGAAAATTCCGGACGAAGTCGCTTCAAAAATATTTTTGTTAGATTTATCAATGAAATAAAATTTAGATCGCGCTTTCCAATTGCCAAACGATCTAACTCCTCAGCATTAACATAACCAGATTGCACTCCGTCAAGTAGTCCCAAACACCGATTTAAAGTTGATAACGACGAAGCATTCCTTGTGAGATTAGCCAAGGAGTGTACTACGAACTTAAATGCTTTTGATAAATTATTGTCTTCTGTAAATTCTGAATAATCACAAAATATATGAGATTGATCGAAACAGTTCACAGTGCTTTGCTTTCCAAATGCAATTTTCCCCCTTATTGCCATAAGGTTTTCGCTTCTTTCAACGTAGGCTTTTGGCGTTCCGAAGCGAATTAGGTGCTTTGATAGTCGTGCCGCAAAAATGGAAATATAGGCCTCTATAAATGAATCGCAATTTTGCGATAAAGATCCAACTCCTGTGTCGGCAATTTCCAAGGCATTTGTATATGACAGCATAAACATTAAATTCTGAAGAATCGAATTCGCTGATGCTCCAGTGTCGACGTCTTTGTTCTTAAGGAGCTTTGGTAAAACTTCAATATGAACTCCTCCAAATGACACAACGCCAACCATTGAAGTGGCTCTTATTTTAGATGAGCCAATCTCAAAAATACTCTTTCCTGGCATCACAGAATCAGATAGTGATCTTAGATATTGGATTTCTTCAGGACTCAAAGAACAGCCCGCAAGCGAGTCGGATTCAATCCCATTTGCATCTAAATAGCCGCCATATTCGTAAAACTTTAATTCCTTCATATCTATTCTAGCTTCTTCATAAGCTCAATAAATTGAGCATCTGAAATGTTGTTTTCAAGAAAAGAACCGAATGAAAATCTAGGCAAAGATATTTTTTCAAGATCCTTAACTTCAGTTTTTTGAACAAAATTTCCAACAAGAGCTTCTATCTTTTCCCAATCGTCAAAAAGATATTCTTGTAGCAAGGGAAGAATATTTCCAAACCATGTTTTTTTCAACAGTTGGACAGAGCTTACATTTTTGCCCATAAAATAGCTGTGCCCAATTTGATATTCAGTTCCTAGAATAACTGCAATTTTTTGATTTAGTTTTTCAAAAATATTTTTAATATTTATTCCGTCTACTACTGGTGGAGATATTAGCGCAGCATTTGGTCTGATTGAAATAAACTCAAACCTTCTTCTTAAGGCCATATCAACTAAAGCAATTGAGCGATCTACTGAATTCATAGTTCCAATTACATATAAATTTGACGGCACTCCAAAGCGTTTTCCTGAATACGGCAAAGTTATTGTTATTTCATGTGGAGCACCGATTCTTTTATCTTCCTCAATAAGAGTAATTAATTCTCCAAAAATTTTTGATATATTTCCACGATTAATTTCGTCAATAAAAATTGCGTACTCTTTATCTGGATTTTCAAGTGCGCGTTGGCATAATAACTTAAATACGCCATCTTTAACCTGGTAACTTATGCCCGAGCCATCCGGCAACCTTTCTGGCCGAATACCTTCAACAAACTCCTCATAAGAATAGCTTTGATGAAATGTTACAACTTTAAATCGCTCATTAACTGACTGTGTTTTTCCAGATCGAATTTTCTTTACGCCTTCAACAAGGTCATCAAGTTGACTTTCCCAATCACCAACAAGACTCCATTTTGAGTCCTCTGATTTATCTACCACTAAGGGCTCTTGTCTTTTTTCAAAATTTACTGTCTTGGAGCTTGTAACCGTATGCGCTTGTAATAACCCCCAAAGCGTATTCTTAGGAGTTTTATTGGTAGATTGTTGTTTAACTTTGAATTGAACAAATTCGTGCTTAAATAGCTCGGGAACTGTTATCGGCTTTCCAATGTCAATTAGAGCGGCTGCGATCACCTCCCACCAACCCAACTCTTGAATCCAGGATACAATCTCATCTACATTAGACGAAGTATCTTTGAAATGACTTTGTAGTTGTAATAGCTTGTATGTTTTCCCAGTTCCAGGTGGACCCCAAAAAATGGTGTTTCGTGTTCCCGGCAAAGATTCTACAGATTTCATCTGCCCACCCTTTTTGTTAGAAGGATCGCTAAGTCCAGCTAGTTTAAATAAATTTTCAACAAAAGATTCATATTGAGTAATGTCCGTTAGGGTTTTGATTGCAAACTTATCTCCGACAAGATCCCAGTCCCCAATTTTTAACCAATCTACACTTCTTATATGTCCCTGAGCGGCTGATTCATCAAAACGGTAGTCGGATGTAACTCGTCCAATTCCGATAAGTTTGGTGCGACCATTTTTTATAAAAACAATATCGCCATTTTTCAGACGATGTCCAAATTCAAATAATCCCAAAGTGTCATTTTTAGGATCATCTGTCTTAGGATTGTACTCTTGAATATATTTCTTTTTAACGGCTTCTAAGGTTTGATAATGAGATAAGTCTCCCATTTTGTTCCAGCCTAAGGAAATTACATTTTTGCTCTGCAATTCAGACCAGAATTGCGCGCCTTCTCCTGGTGCAATAGACCAATAGTGCACACTC
>JAYSQO010000043.1:0-12877 GCA_043721535.1 Bdellovibrio sp.
TGTTTGATCTGTCTTGGGGTAATGACACTCATTCACCGCAAAGGTCTGATTGCTTTTTCAATGGTTTTGTTAGGTATGGGCTTATTCACATTAGCCTACCCCGGTTATTACGAAAGATTTACGTCAACCTTTAATGTCGCAAAAAATGCGGATGGCCAATACGTTTCAAAAAACGTTTCCAATGCCGGACGTTTAAATATGTGGAAGGTGTCCTTGGATTATTGGCAAAGCAAGCCCTTAACGCCATCAGGCTTTGATCACTACAAAGAACCTTTAAAAAAGTTTTTAGCCACACAAGATCAATCCTACCTTGAAAAATACACTCTTGTTGAATTTTCATATAACGACAACCATTCGACGTATCTGTTTTTTTTAATTCAAGTTGGTTTATTTTTTAGTTTGATTCTTTGGGCTGTTGTTTTCTATATTTTACTTAAAAACACACCGAAACTTTGGAAATATTTTGATGAACGCCCACTTTTTTATTCCGCTTATTTTATTGTTGTAGCGCATTTAATTTTAGGGCTTTTTTATTCATCACTTGTTAGTTTTGAAGCTATGACATTTTTTCCTGCTTTGTACTTAATTGATCGAATTAGTACAAAAAATTCTTCTAACCAAAACGCCCTGTAATATAATTTTCTGTGCGTTCAACTTTAGGATTTGTGAAGACCTGTTCACTTTCACCAAATTCAATTAAATCACCCATATACATAAAAGCCGTATAATCTGAAGCACGGCCGGCCTGATGTAAATTGTGAGTCACCATCAGTAAAGTCACCGTTTTTTTAAGCTCACCTAAAAGCTCTTCAATGTGCGCAGTTGAAATAGGATCAAGTGCTGATGTCGGTTCATCTAACAATAATAGTTCAGGCTCAGTGGCTAAAGCTCTGGCGATACAAAGTCTTTGCTGCTGTCCGCCTGATAATGTCGATGCTGATTTATTTAAACGATCGCTGACCTCAAGCCATAGACCTGCACTTTTTAATGATTCTTCGACTTTTTCATCGATATAAGATTTCTTTTTTATACCTCGAACTTTTAAACCGTAGGCCACATTTTCATAAATTGATTTTGGAAATGGATTCGGTTTTTGAAAAACCATACCGATTTTCATGCGGACTTCTAACGGATCAACGTCTTTTGACAAAATATCAAAACCTGACGGCTGTAAAATAATTTGTCCGTTGTAGTTAACTGCACTGTAAAGATCATGCATGCGATTAAAACATCGCAGTAGCGTTGTCTTACCACAGCCCGACGGGCCTATTAAAGCCGTCACTGAATTTTCATAAACTGGTAAGTTGATCGAATTTAAAACTCTTTTACTTTCAGGACTTTTTTCATTGTATGTAAAAGTTAAATTTTTAACTTCAGCTTTAATTTTTTTCATACGACCTACCATTTGTATTTCTTGCGAAAGTTATAACGAATATAAATTGCCAAACCATTTAGTAATAAAGTCATTGATAATAATACTAAACCCGCAGCGGCTGCATTCACGTGAAAGTCATCTTGTGGTCTTGATATCCAGTTAAACATTTGAATCGGCAGTACGGTATAAGAATCCATTAAACTTGTCGGTAAAAAACCAATAAATGTCACAGCACCGACAGTCAGTAAAGGCGCTGTTTCGCCAATCGCTCGTGAAAGTGCAATCACTACACCAGTCATTATACCACCAAAGCTGTAGGGTAAAATATGATAGCGAATTGTTTGCCAACGTGTTGCACCTAATGAATAAGACGCTTCACGAATATGTGAGGGCACTGTTTTAATGGCTTCGCGGGTCGCAACGATAATTATTGGAAGAATTAACAAAGCTAGCGTTAGTCCCGCAGTCAACACACTTTGTTTCAGAGCAAATTGATAAACGAAAAGTGCTAAGGCCATGATCCCGTAAATAATTGAAGGAATCCCCGCTAAATTTAAAATATTAATTTCAATGATTCGTGTGATCCAATTTTTCTTGCTGTACTCTTCTAAATAAATACCTGCAGCAATTCCTAGTGGGATAGCCAGTAGTGCTGTTGTTGCTACAACTAAAAGACTTCCAACCCAGCCTGCAAGAATACCCGCTCGTTCGGCGAATCTTGATGGGTAGCTTGTAAAAAAATCAAAACTTAGCCGCGGCAAGCCCGTATGAGCCATATCATAAATTAATACCACTAGCACAAGCAGCGCTGATAATAAAACCGTCAGGCCTACGCAGCTAAAAA
This sequence comes from Bdellovibrio sp., assembly GCA_043721535.1. Lineage (GTDB taxonomy): Bacteria > Bdellovibrionota > Bdellovibrionia > Bdellovibrionales > Bdellovibrionaceae > Pseudobdellovibrio. Next base: position 2,220 of record JAYSQO010000043.1, read on the forward strand.
TTAAATCTTGGCGTTTAAGTTTTTTGACTGTTTCGTTCGTAGTGTTAATTTTAGCCTTACTCATCTTACTTTTTTCTCCAGCCGATGACGAATAATTAAACCAATAATATTAAATGTCAGAGTAAAAATAAGTAAAGTTAAACCAGCGATGTAAATCGTTCGATAGCCAATTGATCCTTGTGGTAAATCACCTTGGCTGACTTGTACAATGTAAGCTGTTAATGTTTCTGTCGGACCAAACGGATCAAAACCAAATTTTGGTTCAAGCCCTGCTGCGATCGCAACGACCATTGTTTCACCTAGGGCACGTGATATCGCTAATACAAATGCTGATGCGATTCCTGAAAAAGCACTGGGGATAACAACTTGAATTGAAGTTTGAAACTTAGACGCCCCTAAAGCTTGGCTTCCTTCGCGCAATGATTGCGGCACAGCCCGCATAGCATCTTCTGACAAACTACTGACATACGGGATAATCATAATTCCCATCACTAGACCTGCACTTAATGCATTGAAAGAAGACATATTCGGAAATATTTTTTGTAAAAATGGAGTCACTAAAAGCATGGCAAAATAACCATATACCACTGTAGGAATAGCAGCTAATAGTTCTAATAGCGGTTTAAAAATTTCACGATACTTTGGTGATGCATATTCACTGAGATAAACCGAAGTTATTAAACCTAAAGGAATAGCCACGCTTAATGCAATTGTTGTTGTCAGTGCTGTTCCTGAAATGAGCGCTATTAATCCGTATTTGGCATTTTCAAATAATGGAGTCCATTCCGTTTCAAAAATAAACATAGAAATTGGAACTTCTTTAAAAAATGGAACTGATTCGCTGACTAATGTGTAAATAATAAAAAATGTAATCACCACAGAACTAAGTGCGCAAGAGAACAAAATAAATTCAATGAGCTTTTCTTGTATTTTTCTTTTAAGTGCCGCTTTTTTATTGTTGAGCATTTTATTTTTTTCGTCCGTAGTCATCTTGGTAGCGAACGATATCGTCTTCACCAAAATAAGTACCTACTTGAACTTCGATAAATTCAACAGGGCTTCTCGTGTTGTTAATAATACGATGTTTTGAACCTTGCGGAATAAATATATGCTGACCAGTCTTAAGTAAAGCTTCTTGGTCATTTAAAACAACAACAGCTTCGCCTTTAACAATAATCCAGTGCTCTGATCTTTTCGCATGCGATTGATAAGATATTTTTTGGCCAGCATCAACACGGATAATTTTTGATTTATAATGCTCTTGATCTCGTAAAATTTCAAAATGTCCCCAGGGTCTATTTTCAAAAACATGTTCTTCAGTGACTTTAGGCTTAATCACTTTAAGTCTGTCTACGACTTCTTTAACTTTTTGAGATTCATTTTTTTTGCAAATCAATAAGGCATCTACAGTATCCACAACAATTAAATCATCCACACCTACAAAACCATAGGTTTTGTTTTCTAAGGGATGAACAGAATTGCCCTTTGATTTAACTTCAATTTTTTGATGTTCTGCAATTTCTACTTTATTTTTGTTATAACCTTCTTTGATTTCAGTTAAAGCATCCCACGATCCTAGATCGCTCCAATCAATATCACATGTCACACACATCAATTCAGGTGATTTTAATTTTTCAAGAATTGCATAATCAATCGAAATGCTTTTAATTGTTTTATATACATCTTCTAGATTTGATAAATCAGGCCTGATACTTTCTAATTGATTCCACATGTCTGGTTCATATTTTTTAAAATGCTGGATCATCTGACTGACCTTAAAAATAAAAATTCCAGCATTCCAAAAGTAGGCTCCTGCAGAAACAAATTCACGCGCTTTTTCTAATGTTGGCTTTTCGTGAAACTTCAGAACTTCCGTGCTTTTGTTTGTCGCGATCGCACGGTCTTGCACTTGAATATAGCCAAAACCCGTTTCTGGACGGTGGGGTTTAATTCCTAAAACAACAACCGCACCAGTCTGTGCTTTTTCTGAAGCCACACGAAGAGCATCATGAAAAGCCGCTTCATTCAAAATAAGATTGTCCGATGAAAACACACCCAAAACTTCTTCAGTACGATTTAAAGTTTGTAGATATTTACAAACTAATCCGATCGCTGCCGCTGTATTTCGCGGTTCTGGTTCGTAAAGGACCTTTTCGATATTAAAACCATTTTTACGAATATCACTTTCAGTCATATCTTGAAACAAAGCCGAAGTCACAATAAGGCCTGAATTGTATTTTTTAAGTCGTTTTAAAGTGAGTGTGTGTAATGGGTAATCTAATAGGTCACAGAACTGTTTGGGAAATTTAGATCTTGATACTGGCCAAAGCCTTGTACCACTGCCGCCACTCATAATTACTGGTAATAAACTCATGACAACAAAGTGCACAAAATTATTTTAAAGAGCAACTTTTTGTTCACTTTTCAGTGGCCTGTTAAGGTTAGGATTACGTCAGGCTGATGAATTTTTTAGCAGACTTTGCAACCAGCCCAATATCTATAGCACTTACCCCTAAAAGATCATTTTTTTCAGAGAAAATGACTTTAAAATTATCACCTAAAGGTGACCATATTTTAGAATTCTCTTCATCTCCAGAATCTGGCCTAAACAATGCTATTAGAGGTTTTTTCAGTGCAGAAGCCAAATGTACAATGGATGTATCCGGAGTAATGACCAGATCACATAAGGCTATTGTGGCAGAACTTCCTAAAAGAGATGTTTCTTCAGCGAGTATCCAATTTTCAATAAATGGCAGAAGCTCACTGTTTTGTTCAGCCAGCTTTCGCCAGCTTTTTAAAATTTGCAGATCACCACTATTTGCAATACTGATAACTAAGGTGTTTGGCAATTCTCCATAAATGGATTTAATTATTGCTAAAGTTGTTTCATAACTTAAATTACGAAGTCTTGCGCCAGCAAAAGAATTCAATACAATGATTAAGCCGGCATTTTTTTGTTTTTTAATTTTTTTTAATTCAGTTGATGTTTTTTCAATTTGTTCTGTTGGTACAGTAAAACTGTACTCTACTGGCAAAACCCACGATAACTTCATGGATTCGATCACTTTTTTATAGCGGTCAGTGATGTGAATCGCGAAAAAGTTTTCCGAAATATGTTGATCAAAAAAAATCATGTTCTGATTTAAAAATGATATTTTATTTTTTGCTCGAATAAATCTAGCTAAAATAATCGATTGCGGATCAAGAATATGTGATGTCGAAACCATCACGTCAAAAAAAAAGGTCCTGAGCTCAAACAGAGTTTTGAAAATTTTAAGTAAACGTTTTTCAACGAAGTGAAGTCTAATTTGCCCACTTCCGATCTGTTCCGGAAATAAACATTGATAAACTTCCAATGAGATTTTCCGAGTCAAAATGTGAATTTTTATATCAGGACAGTTCCTGATCATTTGATGAATAAGGGCAGAAAATGTGATCGTATCGCCAAGTTTACCGTCAAGTCTTAAAAAAACAGCTGAGTTAGGTCGACTAATTTTTTGTCGATTTTTATTTTTTTGGTTAAAAATGAACAGTAAAAGGCCTGTTCTCAGTTGTCTCAACAAATGAATTCTTCGATGATTCAATTTTCTAAAAGATAGTTCTAGATTTTTAAAGAAATTCATTAAACAATACTAGCATGAAAGACATACTGATTGAACTTCTAAAAAAGCTCACTGTTTATTTTTTATTTATTATTATTGTTTTTGTGGTGACTTATTCTTTTGTAACTGGCGAATTCCCGCCTAAGATTTCAAAAATCAGGGGTTCAATAGACAATATAAGACAACAAATTGAACAGATTAAAAAACTGCAACAAGCTGCATCAGAAAAACTGTTGAATCAGGATTTAAATGTCGAAGCTGCGAACAAAGCTAATGATGAAGCTATCAAAACGATTGAAAAAGCTTTTACTGATGTGTCGAAATCAAATAGTGTCAGTAATGAACACTATTTGAAAATTTATAATGATCTTCAAAATATCAAAGGTCAGCTGAATAACATCGAGATTAGACTAGAGCGCATTGAGCATTCTAGTGCTAAAGATCCTCAAAGACCATATCCAGTTATAAAATAGTTACATCAGCAAGAATTGGAAAGTGATCAGATGATCTGATATCTAACATTTCAATTTCGTTCACTTTAATTCCGCGACCAAAGAAATGATCAAAGTCCGAATGAAAACCTGAAACATCAGGACGCTTAAAGTCAAAAAATCGAAGTCCTGCTGCTGCTGTCATCTGCATTAACGTTTCAAATCTAGCATCACTCCATGTGTTAAAATCACCAACAAAGATCACTGGCCCCTTATGGTTTTTAATTAATTCTAATGATTTTGTGATATGTGATTTAAATTTAGCTTTAGAAACAAAGTTGATAGCATGAATATTTAAAAGCATAAGCTCTTTATCCATGCCTTGAATTTTATATTTATTAGCTGATGTTAATTTAGGTGTTTTAATAATTGGTTCTAAGTGATCAGTCCTAGCAAAAGTCGTTGAAACTGATTTAGCAACTCCACCGGTCACTAATCCTGATGAACTTAAATCTTCTTCACGTACCCATGAAATATAATAAACCCATTCATAAAAATTTTTAGCTTTCAATTCATCTTGAAAAAATGAATCTGATACACCTTCTTGAATTGTGAAAAGATCAACACCCGCAGAAATCATATGAAAATCATCAATCCACTTATCTTGGGCTTTCATTTTTTCAATGTTCCAATTTAAAATTTTAAACCGAGCGGATAATTCTTTTTGTGGAGATTCAGAAATCACTTTAGTCACATCTTTAGGGGCAGGAATGATATAATCTTTAGCGTATAATGGATTCGTGAATAAAATTAAACAACCCGTGACTAAACTGAATTTAAGCATACCAATCTCCTATGATTGATAACTAGAATATCACTTTAGAGCAAATATTCTAGGCCTACTGGGTCTAGTCTAGCATATCTTGTTAAAGTCCTGACTAATCTTTTTTTCGACCTTTGAATCTTTGGTAAGAACTTTTATTACCGCGAAAGCTGTAATCTTTTTTCTTACCTTGAGAGCCTTCGATTTTTGCCTTGGCTTTGCCTTTAGACATTGTCGCAGATTGCTCAACAACGTGCGAATGATAAGGATGATCTTTATTCACAGGAATGGCCATTCCCGTTATTTTTTCAATATCACGGATATAAGCTTTTTCTTCACTGTCACAAAATGAAATGGCAATACCTTCAGCGCCGGCGCGGGCTGTTCTTCCGATACGGTGAACATAACTTTCGGCAATATTTGGGATTTCGTAGTTAATCACATGAGTAATTCCGTCGACATCAATTCCGCGGGCTGCAATATCAGTCGCGATCAATACACGCGTATGACCCGCTTTAAAATTATCTAAAGCCCGCTGTCTAGCATTTTGTGATTTATTACCGTGAATAGCTTCCGATGAAATTTGATTTTTTTGCAACAATTCAGAAACACGGTTTGCACCATGTTTAGTGCGTGTAAATACGATGACCCGTTTTAAAGATTTATCGTTTAAAAGATGACGTAATAAATCTCTTTTTTTCGCTGCATCAACATACATCAACCATTGACTGATTTTTTCAGCAGTTGTTGCGGCTGGGGTGACTTCAATACGAACTGGATCTTTTAGTAATTTTTGTGACAAATTCACAATATCATTTGGCATAGTCGCTGAAAAAAACAATGTGTGTCTTTGATGGGGAAGTAATGGAATGATTTTTTTAATATCTGTAATAAAACCCATATCTAACATACGATCAGCTTCATCAAGAACAAAGGCACTGACTTTGTTGAGGAATAAATACTTTTGTGAAATCAAATCTAACAAACGACCTGGCGTTGCAACTAAAACATCAGCACCTTTTGAAAGGGCTTTAACTTGCGGGCCTTGACCAACTCCGCCGTAAACCAAAGCTGTTTTTAAATTTAAATATTTTCCATACTGCAAAACACTTTCATGAATTTGCACAGCTAGTTCACGTGTCGGTGATAAAATTAAAATAGCTGCTTGCTTAGGGCCAACTTGGGTTTTTTTCTGGATCAAGTTATTCAGTAAGGGAACAACAAAAGCTGCTGTCTTGCCTGTTCCGGTTTGCGCACAACCTAAAACATCGCGACCTTTTAAAATTTCAGGAATAGCTTGCTCTTGGATCGGTGTTGGATTGGTATAATTTAATTCTTCTAAGGCTCTAGTAATCGGCTCTATAAGATTAAGTTGATGAAAATAGGTTTCAACTGTTTTTTTATCTATGTATTCCAAAGGGCATCCTCTAATTTTTAAAATTAGAGGCGTCTTCAGTTTTAAAGTTCTCTAATTAAATATGTTTCTTGTTTTACGAATTTCGTTCACGAAAGACTTAATCTGGTCTTGAACAAAATCCATTTTCTGAATGACTCCAGAAAAATCTTTTTCTTTTTTGACGGCAAATTTAACATCTTTTAACGCTTGTCTTGCACCAGATATAGAGAACTTATCTCTATAAAGCAATTTGCGAATAAGAAATGCATTTTCTACATCTTTTTTAGTGTATAAACGTTGATTATTTGAAGCTTTTTTAGGCTTAAGTAGCTCAAATTCCTGCTCCCAGTACCTTAAAACATATTGTTTGATTCCTAATAAATCAGCCACATCACCGATTTTAAAGCCAAAACGGTCAGGAATAGACCTGATTTCATCCATCAATTTTTCATCAACAAGCACGCTTGGTAACGATTCAGAGTCTGATTTTAATTCACGCTGTTGGCTTAAGGCCATTTGTGCTTTTTTAAGTTCGGATTCTTCTTCAGCTGTTAAAAATGAGTCGTTCAAATTTAATTCAAATTCAGTTTGAATGATGTCTTGAAATACTTCTTCAACAAGTTGTTCGGTATTCTTACTCTCATTATTATTCTGCTGGTTATTCATCGTCGTCCTCGTCGTCTTTACCGATTAGATGCTCATAGGCTTCACCATTAAGCATCGCTTTTAAAACTTGGCTCGGTCTAAATGTCAGCACGCGCCTAGCTGAAATTTTGATTTGTTCGCCAGTTTGTGGGTTACGTCCGTTCCGTTCGTTCTTACCTCTAACAACAAAGTTGCCAAAACCAGAGATTTTGACTTTTTCACCTTTGTGTAAAGTTTCTTTTAGTGAATTAAAAACAAGTTCAACAAGTTCACTCGCTTCTTTTTTAGAAAAGCCAATTTTCTCATAAACTTTTTCAACAATATCAGCTTTTGTAACTGTTGAATGACCTATATTTTGACCTGCCATATTTTCCCCTAAAAAACTAATATACTAATATTATGGTAACAATATCTAATGATTAATCAACGAAGTTTTGCTCCAACTGACTTTTCAGCGGCTAAAACAACTTTTTTGCACTCTTCATTGATCATAGCCTCTGTTAAGCTCTCGCTCCCTCCAGAAAGAATAACTCGCAAAGCCACAGATTTTTGCCCTGCAGCCAGTTTATCACCCTCATAGACATCAAAGCATGTGACATCCAAGCAGTTTACGCCGACCGTTTTTTTAATCTCTCTGGTCAAATCACCAATTTTCTTATGCGCATCTATTACAAAAGCAAAATCACGTTCAACCGGTTGATTGACTGAAATTGATTTAAATTTAACAGGCCTTGGTTGACCGGCTAATAATTGATCAAGGTGAATTTCCATGACTGCTACTGGCACCCGAATTTTTTCATCATTCAGTAATATTGGATGTACGCTGCCAATATAGCCAATATTTTTTCCTTCAACATTAATCTGCGCGCACTGACCTTTGTGTAAATACGGGGGCACTTGTGTTATATCTATCATTGAAAAAGTTGAAATTTTTAACGACTGAAATAATTTTTCACAGGTTGATTTTAATTTATACACCAGCGGTGTTTGATTGGCATAGACGCCGAATTCCTCACCCCACATAACTAAAATAAGTCTGCGTGACTCTAAATAATTATTTTGCTCAGTCCTGAAAACAGATCCTGTTTCAAAAAGTTGTCCTTTAGAATTTCCGGCGTGAAAATTTTCTATGATATTTTTCCAAAGATCAGTGAATAAAGATCTTCTCATGATATTTAAATCTTCGTTGAGTGGATTTATCAACCGAATCGCTTTGTCATCAGTTTGTAAACCCATGGCCGTATATAAACTGGCTTGCGCACCTAATAATTTATTTTCTCGAACTTCTGATGTAAAGGCATAATTGAACGCTTGATGAAATCCTTGCGATCTTAAAAACTGAGACATCTTGGTTTGCGTTATGTAGTTCTGATCATGCTTTGCTGGTGTTTGACCAAAAAGTGGTAACGTTTCAGTAATATGTTCATAGCCCTTAAGCCGTGCGTACTCTTCAACCAGATCCATTTCATGTTCCAAATCAAAACGAAATAACGGCGGAATGACTTTATATGTTGGATTAGTTTTATCATCTTTGATTTTTTCAATCTGACAGTAAAGACCTTTCATAAATTGTTCAAACAGTGTCGCATCTGCTACATAACCAAGACGATCAGTGAGTGTTTGCAATTGAATCGTGACAGGCACTTTTTTCACAGGGTTTGGGTAAATATCATGGGCGTCGCCAAAGGCCTCACCGCCTGCTACTTTTAATATTAAGGCAACAGCGCGATCCATAATTTGCGCTGTTTGACTTGGATCGACACCTCTAGAAAATCTGTAGGCTGAATCTGTTTCAATCCCGTGCTTGCGCGATGATTTACGCACTGACATCGCTTTAAAATTTGCACTTTCGAGAAAAATATTTGCAGTTTTTTCGCTGACACCAGAATTAAGTCCACCGATCACACCGGCTAAAGCTAAAACTGACTTATCATCGCAGATTAATAATTCCCCACCTAACAAAGTCACATCTTGTTCTTTTAAGGTTTTAAATTTTTCTTGAGGCTTAGCTTTTCTGACTGTAACACTACGACCAGAAATTAAATCGGCATCGAAGGCATGAAGTGGTTGACCCATCTCATGCATCACGTAATTCGTCACATCAACAACATTGTTAATTGAATTTAAACCTAAAGCTTCTAATCTTTTTTTCAACCAGTCAGGGCTAGGTCCGACTTTAACATTTTTAATAAAACGACCACAGTATCTGAGGCAATTTTCTGGGTCTTCAACTTTCAATTTCATTTCAGCTGTGGTTTTATCTTTTGAAAATTGGGTTTGCACTTCAGGATTTTTAACGGGTTTATTAATTAAACAACCGATTTCACGGGCTAAACCGTAATGACTTAAACAATCTGCACGATTGGGCGTAACTTTAAGTTCAAAAACAATATCATCATAACCACCGTATTGGGCATAAGACATCCCGACTGTTGCATCCGACGGCAAAATAAATAAACCATCGCTTTCAGTCGCAAGATCTAATTCTTTCAACGAACAGAGCATCCCATTTGACTCCACATCACGAATTTTTGATTTTTTAATCGCAAAATCTCCTGGCAGAACTGCACCAGGTAAAGCCACAATCACTTTATCTAAAGCTTTATGGTTTTGCGCTCCGCAAACGATTTGCTCTATTTTTCCTGGGGCTATTTCAACTTGGCATAATGATAATTTATCAGCGTTTGGATGTTTGTCTTTAGCTTTGATATGACCCACAACCACGTTGGCAAAGTCTTTAGCTTTATTTTGAATATCTTCAACTTCTAATCCAGCACGAGTTAATAAATCAGCCAGCTCTTGAGGTTTTGAATAAAACTCAGAGACATCAACAAAATCATTTAACCATTTTAGAGACATTTTCATAATTAAAACCTTTTACAAAATTTCGTTAAACTGTTTTAAAAAACGAATATCGTTTTTTGGAAAATTTCTAATATCATCGACGCCATATTTAATAATCGCCATACGTTCAACCCCAAAACCAAAAGCAAAGCCTTGCCATTCAGGGTAAGGCACTTTTGCATTTTCAAAAACTTTAGGATTAATTAAACCGCAGCCACCAATTTCAATCCAGCCCGATTGTTTACACAAAGAGCAACCCTTGCCTTTACAAATTGGACATGAACAGTCAACTTCTGCCGAAGGCTCTGTGAACGGGAAAAAACTGGGGCGAAAACGTGTTTTCAAGCCCGCACCAAAAAATTCACTAACGAAAAATGAAATCGTGCCTTTAAGATCAGACATAGAAATTTTATGATCCACACACATGCCTTCAATTTGATGAAAGTTTGGCAAATGTGAAATATCACTGTCACATCTAAAAACAGGCCCTGTGCCAATAACACGTAAAGGTGGTTTTTCATTTTCTAAACTATGAATTTGAATCGGCGACGTATGAGTTCGCAGTACATGCGTGTCATCAATAAAAAAAGTATCTTGCATGTCACGGGCTGGATGATCAGCCGGAATGTTTAGGGCTTCAAAATTGTAATAATCTTTTTCTATCAATGGACCTGTGCGGATGGAATACCCTAAACGCGACATAATCGAAAATATTTCATGAGTGACTTTATAAATGGGATGTTCGCAGCCCACATCACTTGAGCTGGCAGACATCGTTAGATCTAGCTTTTCTGTCAGCATTTTTTGTTCGATCTCTTGATTTTTAAGATCTGACTCATAACCTTCATAAATCTTTTCAAGTTCTGCTTTAACTTCGTTAATCATTTTTCCGAACAGAGGTTTTTCCTCTTTAGGAA
>JAYSQO010000044.1:0-31892 GCA_043721535.1 Bdellovibrio sp.
CGTTCAACAAAAAGCAAACTGGCATGACTATATATATGACCCGAAGTCTCAAGACTGGGTTCTATTGATGGAATATGCTCCGTTTACCCACCTCTTTAACAAAAGCTTTGAAACTCCTATTAAATCAAATCTTAAATCAACAGAAACTGACCCTTTGAAAAAAAGAATCTGGTATGTGTTGAAACAAAACAATAATTTCGGTCCGTTTTCTAAAGTTGAATTAATTCAAATGCTACAAGGTAAAACTTTAAATGAATATGATTTTATTTGGCATGAAGGCATGAGTTCATGGAAACGTTTAGCTGATGTAAATGAATTTACAGTTCAAGAAGTGAAATCCATTTTTGAAAAAAATAAATCAACTCTTGCGTCAGATAAAAATAATATTTTTTATCGTCGAAAGTTTCCGCGTGCAAAATATGACGGTCAGGCGATCGTTCATGACAAGAAAAAAGTTTACAAAACTGTTGGCTTGGAAATCAGTGAAGGCGGCGCAGGTCTTTTAATTGAAGAAGGTAAATTCGAAGTCGACCAACAAATTTATTTACACTTCAAGCCCGCACAAGATGTTCCGTCATTCAATGCCATTTGTAAAATAGTGAGCAAAAAAGGAAATGTTTATGGTGTGCAGTTTGTTAAAATTGCTGCCGCAGCTAAATCATCGATTGCTACATTCACAGGGCAAAAGGTCATTAAAAAAGCCGCTTAGTGAGTTGTGATAAGTTCGTTTAATAAGCTTAAGGAGCTTGTAAAAAGCGTTTGCCAATGAAAAATGCATTTAAAATTTTAATTCTTGCACTGTTGTTTTTAGGTTGTGAAAACACACCATCAAGTTTTACGCTACCACAGCAAAATGACGCCTTCTCTGGGGCAGTTTTTTATAATAACAAAGTCGACATTTTATTTGTTGTCGACAACTCAAACTCGATGCTGCAGTACCAGCAAAGACTGTCTGCGCGTGTGAATGATATGATTTCTGCTTTGAATAATTTAGGTATGGACTATCGTGTTGCTGTCACAACAACAACGATGTCGACAAATGCAGTTAACTATCCAAATGCTCGAAAATTAATTGGAAGCCCAGTGTACCTAACGGCAGGCAATATTAACCAGTTAGCAAATCGAATTATCGTCGGTGATTCGGGTTCTGATTTAGAACGCGGTTTGGATGCAATGAGATATGCGACATCAACAAATTATTTAAGTTCTATTGGTTCAGATTTTATTCGTGATGAAGCTTTATTGTCTGTGATTTTTATTTCAGATGAAGTTGATCAAAGCAGTGAATTCGGAAATCCTGATACAGCTGATTTCGTAAATTATTTAAACTCAAGAAAGCCACAGTTTGATTCTGGTGCTCGTGCATGGTTGGCGAATTACATTGGTATATTAACAAATCAAAGTTGTGATGCTTTAGGTGGTCATGTTTCTATTGGCACACAATTTATACGTTTAGTTGATGCATCAAATGGTGTGAAAAGTTCAATCTGTAGCGCTGATTTAGCTTCGGCTGTATCAAATATTAGATCACGAATTATTGATCAGATTACTGCTTACAGATTCAAATCGCGACCAGATAAGGCTTCTATTCAAGTCAGTGTTGGTGGGCAAACTGTTGTTGAAGATGTTGTGAGCGGGTGGACTCTTGAAACTGAACTTGGTGGTTCAGGGCAGACGCTTTATATTTTAAAATTTCATGGTAACAGTGTTCCTGCAGCTAATGAAAAAGTAGTTGTGACTTTCAAAGCTTACGGGGCTAGTTAGTTTCTACCCCTACGGGGCTAGCTAACGCCAGCCTCCCCAGCGGCCTTGCTGCTTATCAAAGTTTGAATAAATTAATCCTATGCTGATGCGATCCCATTTAATATTTTCTGTATTTAAACTTTCACTGAAAGTTTCTTTCGTGTAATCAATAGCAATACCTAACCTGCCGGTGATTCTTCGAGTGTATTGAATGCCGATTCCGTTTGAAGATTTGTATTCGTGTAGTTCGTTGTTAATATCAGGTCGATCAAGCCTATACGAATCGCTAGCGCGGTAAAAAACACCAAAGCTTTGCATGCCATCGTAGTAATCTATTCGAGGCCCAACCGCTAAACCGGTACCAGCAATATTTGTGTTACTGACCTCAAGCGGATCAGTGGATTGACTGACTTTAGAATATTCAGCATTTAAAGCAAAACGAAATTTTGACAGACGAAAGCCAAAGAAAATTTGCACAGGCATGTGATTCATATCACGATTTTCGGCATCAACTAGGCCATTTCCCATGCGGCCTTGTCCGCCCATAACAATAAATCCTGCGCTGTAAGGATTATTTTTTGCAGTTGAGCTTGAAGCGGGACGGGGTTTATAGCTGAAACCCTTAAATAGGCGACGCTTAGGGCCTGTTGACTGACACGATGTTGCTAAACATAAAAATAGAACTAAAAAAAAATTAAAATTTTTAAAATTCATTTGAGACCCTTTCTTAATACTTTATTGGAAACGGTTTTTTGTCAAAATTACTGATGATCAAACCAATGCTAATCCGGTTCCATTTGATATTCCTACTAGGTAAGCTGTCATTAAAAGTTTCTTGGGCATAGTCGATAATGATTCCGTACTTTGGGGTTATGCGCCGACTGACTTGAAAATTAAAACCGGAATTAGCTTCATAGGTTTGTTTGTCACCGTTGATATCTTTTTTATCCAAGTAATAAGTATTTTTTGCTCTGTAAATAAAACCTATACTGTATCTGCCATCATAAAAATCAATTTTAGGTCCATAGCCAAAACTATATCCACCAATATTTGTGTTTGAAAATTCGTCTGCATCATCGACTTGCGCGGCCTTCATGAATTCAGTAGCTATTGAAAATCGAAAATAAGAAACACGAAAACCAGCAAAACCTTGTATCGTAGTGTACTGCATGTCGCGTGATGGCGCATCATCAGCTCCATTTCCCATTTGGCCTTCGCCGCCCAAGATCGAAATGCCATAGTTATATCTGTGAACTTTTTTATGAAAAAATGCAGGAGGAGGGCTTAAGCTAAAAAAATTGTCGAATTCGCCAGGCACTTCTTGGGCGTGCACTGTCCCTCCAATGATGAATATCATTAAAGCGAATATAGTAAGTCCGCAGTAAGTAGGTCTCAGTATAGAGGCCATTTTGGGGGCCATAACTTATTGTATCATTGGCAAAGCATTAGCGAACCATTCATATCGGAATCACTGAAAAACAGGTCTTTGCCATTATATGTGTCTCAACATTGGTCTATGACTGAAGTTTTCTCTGTGACATTTATGAGATTTTTTGTGCTATTTATCACACTATTTTGCACTAGCCTAAAGGCTAAGCAGTATTTTATTCTGAACTTTTTCCGACTTCGGAAGCCATAAGTTATGTCGTTGTCATCACTGGTGATTTTTGTAATGATGTGTTTTCATAGAAATGATTACGTATTGAGAATGGAGATTACTCTATGTCATCTGTGTCTGATAAATCTTTAGATGAAATGTCGCGCTCGTTTGCGTTCACAACAAAACTTGATGCGATTGCAGCATGGGGACAAAGAAATGCTTTGTGGCCTTTGCCTTATGGAACTGCTTGTTGCGGAATCGAATTGATGTCGGTGATGGGTCCGAAATATGACTTAGCCAGATTCGGAGCGGAAGTTGTCAGGTTTTCGCCTCGGCAAGCAGACATGCTTTTAGTGGCTGGTACAATTACAGAAAAAATGGCGCCAATTTTAGTTCGTATTTACCAACAAATGCTAGAACCAAAATATGTGATTTCAATGGGCGCTTGCGCAAGTTCTGGTGGATTTTACCGTGCCTACCATGTGTTACAAGGTTGCGACAAAGTTATCCCTGTTGATGTTTACGTACCAGGCTGTCCGCCAACACCAGAAGCTGTTTTAGACGGAGTGATGACTTTACAAAAAATGATTAAAGACCGGGCCCCACGTCCGTGGAGAGATAACTGGCAATCGCCTTATGAAATTAACGGACAAACTGTTCCTCAATCATTAACTGAACCTGTTAAGGGAACAATGCCATCGACTCGAATTGGAGCGCGGTTATGAGTTTAGCACTGACACAATTTACAGTTTTACAGTCTGAGATTAAAAATAAATTAGGTGATATTTATAAAATGACCACATCACCAGTTGGTGATCACGTGATTGAATCACCAAAAGAATCTGTTTCAGCGTTACTTCGATTTTTAAAAGAATATGCGGGTTTCGATTTCTTAATGGACGTTTGCGGAGTTGATTATCCATCACGTGAAAAACGTTTTGATGTTGTTTATCATTTGTTTGGTTCAGTTGATTCACGCAGGTTACGTGTGAAAACTCAAGTGGGAATTGATGAATCAGTTCCTACAGCAGTCACAATCTGGAAGGGTGCTGATTGGTTTGAACGCGAAGCTTTCGATATGTTTGGTATTCGTTTTGCTGGTCATCCTAATTTAAGAAAAATCTTAACTCATCATCAATTTGTGGGTCATCCTTTACGTAAAGATTATGAAGCGGATCAACAACAACATTGTAATTCAGTCATTCCGATCCATTTTAACAACACACCTGAACAAAGCGGTGATGTTTTAGATTCAAGATATGTTCCGATTAATATCGGACCATCGCATCCAGCGATGCACGGAACTTTACGTGTGATGGCTGAGCTTGATGGCGAAACTGTTGTTCGTGCCAATTGTGAAATCGGCTATTTACATCGTTGTTTTGAAAAAATGGCGGAAACTCATCCCTATAATCAGGTGATTCCGTACACTGATCGTTTAAATTATTGTTCAGCACCCATGAATAATGTTGGCTACTGCAAAACTGTTGAAAAATTATTAGGTGTTGAAATTCCTGCGCGCGCACAAACAATGCGGGTGATTTTATGTGAACTATCACGCGTGATAGATCATGTTGTTGCAGTTGGTACTGGTGGCGTCGATCTTGGAGCTTTAACTGCATTTTTCCATTTATTCACGTATCGTGAAAAAGTTTACAACTTATTCGAAAAATTATGCGGGGCCCGTTTAACAGTTTCGATGACACGTATCGGGGGCATGGCCCAGGATGCACCAGATGGTTGGTTTAATGATGTACTAAAATTTTGTGATGAAATGAGCGACGGCATTGATGAGATTTCTAAATTAATGTTGGGAAATAAAATTTTTATTAAAAGAACAAAAGATGTTTGTCCTGTCAGCGCACAAGATGCAGTTGATTGGGGATACACCGGGCCGTTGCTTCGTGCCACAGGTGTGAATTTAGATTTACGAAAAGCAACACCTTATTACGGTTATGAAAATTATGACTTTGATATTCCAGTTGGAACAGCTGGCGATATTTATGATCGTTACCAAGTCCGTATCGAAGAAATGCGCCAATCAATCAGAATTATCAGACAAGCCTGTAAAAATGTTCCGTCAGGTGATTATACTATTCGTGATAAAAATATTGTTTTACCAGAGAAAAAAGATGTCTATGGAAACATTGAAGGTTTAATGAATCACTTCATGCTTGTGATCAAAGGTCTTCGTCCACCAGTTGGTGATATTTACGATGCAACTGAAGCTGCTAATGGTGAATTAGGGTTTTATTTAGTGAGTGATGGATCAGCTTCACCATACCGTTTAAAAGTTCGTCCACCGTGTTTTGCGATTTATCAATCGTTTCCTACGGTAGTTAAAGGCGCAATGCTTGCGGATGCGATCGCAACTGTTGCTAGTATGAACGTTATCGCAGGCGAATTGGACCGATAGGAGAATATGATGTTTCAATTATCAAATGATGGAAAACAAAAAGTCCTTAGCGAAATAAAAAGATATGAATCAAAGCAATCGGCTGTTCTACCAGCTTTGTATATTGCGCAAAAAGAAAATAAAGGTTTTATCAGCCCTGAAGTGATTCAAGAATTGTCCCGTGTGATGGAAATTCCAGAAGCTAATATCAATGAAGTTTGCACGTTTTACACAATGTACAACAAGGAGCCGATTGGCTCTCATCATGTGCAAGTTTGCAGAACTTTATCGTGTATGTTAAACGGAGCTAAAGAATTATCTGAACATATTTGTTCTGAATTAGGCGTTCACCTAGGTGAAAAAACTAAAGATGGAAAATTCACTGTCACTGAAGTTGAATGTTTAGGGTCATGTGGCACGGCACCTATGATGCAAATTGGTAATAAATATTTTGAGAATTTAACTCATGAATCGGCGATGCATGTTATTCGCGGTTTAAAAGGATAATTGTATGAGTGAAGTCAAATACCTTACAGAATTTTATCATTTACCAGAATTTAAAAATATCGATGGCTACAAAAAAAATGGTGGCTACAAGCAATTAGAAAAAGCGATTAAAATGCAACCGCAGGCGATTATTGATGAAGTTAAAACATCGGGTCTTCGCGGTCGCGGTGGTGCGGGCTTTTCGACAGGAATGAAATGGGGATTTTTACCTAAAAATAATGAACCACGGTATTTACTATGCAATGCCGATGAAGGCAAACCTGGAACTTTCAAGGATCGTATGATGATGGAAAAAGCGCCTCACCAATTAGTTGAGGGTATGATTATTTCAGCTTTCGCCATCAGCTCAAAAAAATCTTATATTTATGTTCGCGGTGAATATGATGACTCAATCAATGCCTTAGAAATAGCTATCCAAGAGGCTTACAAGGCTGGATACTTAGGAAAAAATATTTTAGGTTCTGGATTTGATCACGACATGGATATCTATCGCGGAGCAGGTGCGTATATCTGTGGTGAAGAAACGGGAATGATTTCTTCATTAGAAGGCCTTAAAGGCCAACCGAAATTAAAACCACCGTTCCCTGCAGTTCAGGGTTATTTAAAAAAACCAACGATTGTAAATAATGTTGAAACCTTAGCCGCTGTTAAATATGTTCTTCGTGATGGCGCTGCTGGATATAGAAAATACGGAACAGAAAAATCGGCTGGCACAAAATTATTTTCATTATCTGGAAACATTGTAAAACCTGGCAATTACGAAGTTCCATTAGGTTACCCATTAAAAGATATGATTTATGGTCTTGGTGGTGGCATTAAAAATGGTAAAAAATTAAAAGCGGTGATTCCTGGTGGATCATCGGCACCAGTTTTGAATGCTGAAGAATCAGAACGTGCATTACTGGATTATGAATCGCTAGCTAACATGGGAACAATGTTAGGTTCTGGCGCGATTATCGTCATTGATGATTCAAAATGTATGGTGGAATGTTTAGCCAATTTGACTTATTTTTATCATCATGAATCATGCGGTCAGTGCACGCCTTGTCGTGAAGGAACTGGTTGGGCTGATAAAATCACTCACTCAATCTTGTCTGGCAAAGGCCGTATGCAAGATATCGAATTACTCATAAAAATCGCTGATAATATGAAAGGTAGAACGATTTGCGCCTTGTCAGACGCAGCGGCATTGCCAATTATTAGTTTCATCACAAAATTCAGAGACGAATTTGAATATTTTGTCAGAGAAGGTAAATCAAAAGTTAAAGGAACAGCTTACAAAGGACATTCGCATGCAGCCCACCACTAACACGATGGTTAAGTGTATAATTAATGGTGTTGATCTTGAAGTTAAGCAAGGGACAACGATCATTCAAGCGATGTATGATAATCATCAAAAAATTGCTCATTATTGTTGGCATCCTGGTTTAAGTATTGCGGGTGTATGTAGGCTTTGTATGGTGGAAATTGCAGGAAACCCTAGATTACAAATCGCATGCAACACAGTTGTCACTGAAGGCATGAATATAAATAATAATTCCGCTAAGGTTCAAGAAGCTGTTAAGTGGGGCTTAGACTTCCATTTGATTAATCATCCATTAGATTGTCCGGTGTGTGATCAGGCTGGCGAATGTGGCCTACAAGAACAGTACATGGAATTCGGTCAGTATAATTCTGAAATGGCTGAGAAAAAACAAAAGAAAAACAAAGTGGTCGATCTTGGGCCAACAATTGTTTTAGATTCTGAACGATGCATTTTGTGTTCTCGTTGTGTCAGATTCACCGATGAAGTTTCTAAAACCCATGAGTTGGGAATTTTTAATCGTGGTGATCATGCTGAAATCAGCACACATGCGGGTAAAGAATTAAATAATAAATATTCATTAAACACTGTGGATATTTGCCCAGTGGGCGCATTAACTTCAAAAGATTTTAGATTTCGCCAACGGGTTTGGTATCTCAAAGATGCTGAAACAGTCTGTAACGGTTGTTCAACAGGTTGTAATGTGAATGTGTTCTTTAATAAAGAAGGCGTTTTCAGAGTTAAACCAAAACACAGTGAATCAGTGAATGGTCACTGGATGTGCGATGATGGCCGCGATATTTATAAATTCATCAACAAAGAAAACAGACTTTTAAAAGGTCAAAAATTTATTAACGGGTCTTGGAAAGCTGAAACTCATGCCGGAGTTGCAGCTAAAGATGCGTCAGAGGTTTTAAAATCAGCAACAGCTGACAACACAGCTTTAGTTGTGACTGGCCAGCTAACAAATGAAGAATTAAATAAAGCGATTGGAACTTTCACCACCCATTTTAAAACAAAAAATATTTTTCATTGGTGGCCACATCAAGAAAAGGCCAAAGAATTTGACGGATTATTAATTCGTGGGGATAAAAATCCAAATTCAAATGGTGTGATAGCAGCCTTTAACCAGCACGGAATTAGTACACAGTTTTCTGATTTAGAATCTGGTTTAACTTCTGGAAAAATTAAAAATTTAGTGGTGATCGGGCCAGAAAACACGCCGGTGTATTCTGATTTAGATCAAAAAATAGAATTATTTGCTAAAGCTGAAAATTTTATTTTCATGAGTTCAGCTAAAAATGATAAATTAATGAACATCAACAGTTTGAAAACTGCGATTGTTATCCCGCTTAAAACGTATATTGAAAAAGCAGGAAGTTTTACAAATCACGCAGGTGTTGTGCAAAGCTTTAAAAAAGCGACGACAATAGTTTCTGAAGCCTTAACAGCTACAGAAGCCGTAACATTGTTAACGGGTCAGAATCTTCAAATTCAGATTTTAGATGAAAAACAATTATTTATTGCTGAAAATAAAAGACCAGATGCTGTAACTTTAGATAACCGTAAGAAGAATGAATTTGTTTTCCAACGCGGAAAAATGTAGGGGATACTATGTCAATTACTGTACAGAATAACTCAGAAAAAAGTAAATGGTATTTGCCCGGGATCGCAACTGGTTTAGTGATCACGATGAAACACATGGTGAAAAATCTTTTAAATAAAAAAGATATGATCACGATCAATTACCCTGAAGAAAAATATGACTATTCCCCGAGATTTAAGGGGAATCATATTTTAACAGTTAAAAAAGATGGAGCTATCCGCTGTACGGCGTGCATGTTGTGTGCAACTAATTGCCCGGCAGAATGTATTACAATTATTGCTAGCGAACATCCAGATCCAACTGTTGAAAAATACCCAATCGCTTATGAAATCGATATGCTTCGTTGTGTTTTTTGCGGCTATTGTGAAGAGGCCTGCCCTGTGGATGCCATCCGCCTAGGTCCTGAATGGCAAACACCTGGTATAAACGGCGCTAATTTTACATTTGATATTAAGCAATTGGCCTACCGTGCAAATCTTAAAGGCGGCATTCAATCAGTTGTCGACGATCAAGAAAGACATAAAGCGGGGATTTAGGTTTATTCGTATATCGGATCCACAAACTCATCAAAACCACTTAAATTCATTTTAACATTGGTTCGAATTTTGAATTCAACTTTCGTTCTATGAGCAAAATTATTCAAACTGAGTGGATTCAAGAACACATTTATTTTATTCGTGGGTACAAAGTGATGCTAAGTCACGACCTTGCAAAACTTTATGACGTTCAGCCAAAAGTGCTTATTCAAGCAGTTAAAAGGAATCTTGATCGTTTTCCTTCTGACTTTATGTTTCATTTACAAACACAAGAGGTTGTAAACTTGAAGTCACAAATTGTGACTTCAAGTTGGGGCGGCATACGAAAACCACCTTATGCATTCACAGAACAAGGAATTGCGATGTTATCAGGTCTTTTAAATAGTTCGCAAGCCATCCAGGTAAATATTGAAATAATGAGAACTTTTGTCGACCTCCGAAGATTTCTAAGTTCGCATAATGACTTTTCGAATAAACTTACAGAGCTTGAAAGAAAATGTGATCACCAGTTTAAAGTTGTCTTTGATGCGCTTCGAGAATTTATGCGACCGCCTGAGAAAGCCCATCGTGAGATTGGAATTCACACGAAAAAATAAGTGAGCATTTATCTCATTTAGCTAAAGTGCTGATTTTTATAAACTAAATAACGTACAGAATATCATCATAGATTTTATTCACACTTGATCGTTCTGAATAAATCATCTTAGCAGATCTGTAGGCGTTTAAATTACTTAAATTATTTTTATTTTTTTGCAGCATCGTGACCAAATCAGCATGAACTGCTGATCCAATTAGAATTCTGTTTTTTATTTCCACACAATTTTTTACTAAATAATTCATAGGTCTTAAGTATTTGTCTTCATTGCATTCATAATGGGGGATAACGATACCCCATTTGTAAAATTCTGGATAGGGCTTTCGAACTAAATCAATTTTCGATTCAGGTGTTAGCCCTAGTTTGATATTTAGGGGATGCAGCAATTTAGTAACGATACGAAAAGAACCACGATTATTTTTCTTGTCGATGATATCTAATAGACTGCCTAAAACCTGGGGGTTATGAAGTGTCTTCATTTTTATCAGCCGTCGTAACTTTGATGGTGATAAATAAGATCCAAACTTCATAGACCATGTGATGAGGCCTTCGATAAAACGGGGAGACTTGGCGTAGTAAGTTGCATTTAAGAAAAAGACCTCAAGATCATGATATTTTTCATGATCAACTAGCTTCGACTTATCACTGAAAACAAGTATTCCAAAGTAATAAGCCAAGTTATAAAAATTATTTTGCAAGTTTTCTGATTTCATCAATAGACTCCAAAAATTCTTGATAATTCTTCTTAAGATTTTTATCAGGACAATTGAATGTTTCTGCATGATTGATAGCAAATTCAATTTCAGAAGTAGTAGGTTCTAACAGAACTAAATCGTTATAATCCTTGTCTGTAATATCACGACGACTAATCCAAGTAGATGTTTTCATAGCAATAGCCATGTTTCTTGCAGTTCGATGAATGCGGTGATGGCCAAGCAAATAGAGGGCGAAAGCTCCACAAACTGTCAGGCTTAAACGTGTCGACGAAGCTTTGAGGAGCTCATTAAGTTTATTTAAAGCTAAAATGAGGTTATCATTCATATAGCGTTAGTATGACACTATATGAATGATAACGCAAATACGGCTTATATTTGAAGTTAAAATTGGGCCAATAGTGTTACTTTTGATAAATGATTGTCAGGTAGCGCATAAGCTGTTGATTTCTCTAAACTAAACTGTATTATTTTTAGACGAATTTAGTCTGAAATTCGTTGGCATGGTCTTGCAGGTATCTTGTGGAACGGTATCAATTAAAAGGAGATTAACTTATGAAAAGAATTATAATCGCATTAACTATGCTAACTAGCCAAGGCATTATTGCTTCAGATGCCTGTTACTTAAAATCTGATATAATAGCACAAAAAACTAATTCAGAATTTATATACGTAGGAGTGACATTTACAACTTGTGCGACGCCTAGTTCAGCAACAGTTGTCTTTAAAACTGAAGAATTAATGCAAACTGACGAGAACCGTCGTGTTATTAATGTCGAAAATGCTAAAAATGAGTTACTCATTATAAAATACTTACTTGAAGGTGGCTATCGACCAGTTAGCGAAAAGCTTTTCGTTAGGTAATAATTGTAAAATTGATTTTAGAAATTGCACAACAAAAAAAGCTCTGAATCATTTTCAGAGCTTTTTCGTTTTAGCTTAATAAAACAAAACTAAAAATCTAATCCCAATAAAACTTTAATATATGAACCACTTAAATCTAAGTTTTTCGTCGTAGCATTAATATTATTACGAGCATTGTCCCATTTAGCTGACATGTAACCGGCTTCAGCGCCAACAACAAGTGGTAAGACGATTAATGGTTTTACTTCTAATTCTAAACCTAATGAATAGGTTTTTACATCACCATCATCGTAGTTAACAACTTCTGTACCAGAGTTTTTTACAACAAGGCTTGCATTATGGCTTAAACCGTATGATCCAATAAGACCGAAATGAATAATTGTATCGATGAAACGGTAATTGATTAATAAGGCTGTTCTTTTTAATTCTGCATCGCCAGCGATTGATCCGCTTGTTGCATCTAAACCTAAGTTTTCATAACGAACACCGAATCCAAACGGCAGTAGCGGAAGGCTAATGATCACATCTCCGCCTAAGCCATAAAGCGGAACCATAGATGGTGCAAGACCCGCACAAGCTGTGCCTTCGCAAGCTGCTTTAAGTGCATCTTTAGAAACTAAACCGCCGTATGTAAGACGTGCAGTTACTAAAGCCCAAGAACTCATAGGCAACATTAAAATAATTAACAATAATTTTTTCATCGATATCTCCTTGTGTTTTAAGACTTAGTTAGTATTTCATCATTTCTGATGACTGAGTATTGGACGAATGTCGTGTTTAAAACTGAATTTGGAATTAGATCTATATTAAGAAAAATAATCGGTTTGAAATAGGGGGTATGGATTATCTACTTTTTGAAAACTATCAAAAAACAAATAAAACCCTGTCTGATCAGATAGCTAAGATTTCACAGGCTAATTTACATGCTAAGGTCTATACGAACTCATATATGGCTGTTCATGATGTGTGTTTTGGTTTAGTTCACTTTTTAGCTCATAAACCTAAAATTTCGATAATACGCCTTGGTAGTAGTTTGCCAGAATCTTTGCTACCCCATTTTTATCGGTTACAAACTCCAATCAGTTTTAAAAAAGATAATGAAACAAATTTACAGTTTTTAAATTCTTTTGATCATGAAATGAATTTTACAATATGGTCGGCGGAGAATGAAATTACTGGTGAGATTTTAATGTCTGCGGCTTCAAGACAAGAAATTCATAAAACGCTTTCAGCAAAAAGAATTTATTCCATCGAAATTAAAAGTTATTTTGATGACAGTGATATTGAAACCTTAAAATCAAATCCTTATGCCATATTAGTTATCGCAGGTGGTTTATTTCATTCAGGTTATAGCCTTGTGTTAGCGACTGATAAATTAAAAACACCACCGTTAGTGGGACATTTCCAAGAAATTAAAGCAGAACTTTGCCAAGGATTAATCAAAACTCAGTCTGTTAAGATATCTGATACGTTTTTTGATAAAAATAAATTGAATTATTTTTCTCGGTTTGTATCTGGTTTAGGTCAGTTAAATGATCGCATAGTGATTTATTCAAAAACCGTTTCGGGATCAGCATTAAAAAGCAGTTTAAATTTAAATGATCAAGAGGCCTTTGCAGCCAGTGATTTACCGTCTTGGGTGATTGAGCAATTTGCGAATTGGTGGCCTGAAGCTAAGCAAAAAGATCTGTTACGTGGGTTGTTAGTTATCGCTCGTAAGGCCAGTGTGAATGATTCATTTATTCAAAAATTAGAGAAAAACCACGATCAATTGACCGAACAATCGGAATGGTCTATTTAAAGGTTAATGTCTGAATTACAAGATCGATTTATAATATTAAAGAAAATGAAATATGGTGAATCAGACTTAATTATTCATGCTTTATCATCTGCAGGTACAAAGAAGTCATTTATTGCACGCGCTGCCCTTAAAAGTAAAAAAAGATTCGGCGGCGGAGTTCTTGAGCCCTCGCACTTTGTGAATCTCACTTATAAGCCTGGTAAGTCGGAAGGTCAGCTGAATGTGCTGAACGAGGCCCAGCTGCTGGATGATTTTAAATCGATTCGAACAGATTATGACAAATTAGAATTTGCACTGTTTACTTTAAACTGTGTTTATCATGTTTCACAAGAAGGCGATTTTGATTCACATTTTTTATTCAATCTTTTGGGGCATACCCTAAAAAATTTGGGTGAAGTGAAAAATCTTGATCGCTATAAATTGCATTTTTGTTTGAAACTATTATTTCAACAAGGCGTGATCACAGTCGATGAATGGATGGCGCCGTTTTTAAAGACAAATATTTCTGATTCACAGCAGCTCGATGAAATCCCTGATGTCAGCGAAAGTGTAGAAACCTATGTGCGTTCGCTTGAATCGCAAGTTCTGCATTATATTAAAAATGCTACCGTTTGATTTGTATTTTCTTTGATAGCGGATGATTGGCTTCAACCATTCTGGCTAGTGAATCAATATTTAAATGTGTATATTTTTCTGTGGCCTGCAAGCTTTCGTGACCTAACAATGATTGCAACGTTCTTAAGTTCGCGCCACTTGCTAACATATGCGTGGCGTAGCTATGGCGCAATGAGTGCGGATGTAGTGGCGACATCAGCGCTGCACTAGCGCCAGCTTGTCTTATTAACTCATAACCTTTACGTGTCGACAGCGCTTCAGCACCAAATACAAATTCTGTTTTTTCTTTGCTTTTATGCTGACTTAGAATATCGATACAAAATTGGGGAAGAGAAATGTAGCGTTCTTTATTTCCTTTGCCTAGCACAAGAATTTTTCGTGAATCTAAATCAATACTTTTCCATTTTAGGTTGCAAGCTTCGCTAATGCGAAGTCCTCCACCGTAAAGTAAAACAAATAAAACATACTGACTTAAAGCTGACTGATTTTTTTGACTAGCTTCAGACAGATGTTTAATGACGGAAATAACTTCATCCACTGAAATAAAATGTGGTATTTTTTTAGGAACTTTGGGGCATATCAATTGATCAGCGTAGTTTTTATCAATGATTTTTTCGTCGTACATCCAATTGAAAAAGCTTTTTAAAGTGGCAATTTTCCGGTTACGACTGGCTAAAGATAGATGCCCCCATTGACTTAAGGATTCACGACACATCAACCAAAGCTCTTGGCTTGAGCTAAACCGCATATGCTTAAAATCTGACATTTGGACCAAGTTGCTAACTTGTTTTTTGTTTACTACGGCTGTCATTTTGAAGGCTTGTGATAGATCTAGGCGGTAGGCGCGCAAAGTGTGTTCTGAGCAAGATTTAATATTCTGTTGAAATTTCAAGAACTTATCTATTTTATGGATCACTGAGTACGTCATATTTATTATTGTATATGTATTAAACAACCTAGGGGGGTCCTAAAATTATTATAATGCAATGCAATATTTTTCTTGCATTTTCTACACGACCTTGGTTATATTACCTGAACAACGCGATGTATCAAAATGAGATCAAGGTCTTGATACAGTCATTTGATTGAAAATTAAACAACTCTAAAGGTGGTACGTATGTCTTCAGATTCTCAAGCTACAACAGTTCTTCCAAGTTCAATGAGCCAGCCGCAAATGAACTGGGGTCAGACTCAACAGCCAATGCAAAGAGCTGTTGATACAAAAACAATCATCTATAAATCAGATATTATGGCTCAATTGATGAAGATGATCGAAAGAGTTTCCCCCTCGCAAGCCAATATTTTAGTTTTAGGTGAATCAGGAACAGGTAAAGAATTAATAGCTCGTGCTATTCATGAAAAATCAACTCGTAAAAATAAACCATTCGTTGCGATCAACTGCGGTGCTTTACGTGAGGCATTACTTGAATCCGAATTATTCGGTCATGAAAAAGGATCATTCACTGGTGCTTATAACAAAAAAATCGGTTTAGCAGAAGCTGCCAACGGCGGGACTTTATTCTTAGATGAAATCGGAGAACTACCACTTTCTATCCAATCTAAACTTTTACGTTTTATTCAAGAAGGCGAAATGTTCCGCGTTGGTGGAAAAGAATCAATCAAAGTTGATATTCGTTTAGTGTGCGCAACAAATCGTGAATTAGATCAAGAAGTCGCACGTGGAAATTTCCGTGAAGATTTGTTCTATCGTATCAATACAATCGTGATCAGTGCTCCGCCATTAAGACGACGTAAAGAAGATATCCCAGTACTTATCCAGTATTTTCTTTCACAAGGTCATACTTATTTAAATCGTGGTAAAACAATCGATGAAGAGGCCTTAAAAGTTTTAGTTAAATACGAATGGCCAGGAAATATTCGTGAATTACAAAATATCTGTGAACGTCTTCAAATTTTATCTGAAGGTCACATGGTTATGATTAACGATTTACCAGACACTGTTCGTAATCCAGAGAAAAAAGATGAAGGTTCTGACTTTGATCCTTCAACGCCTTTATATGAACTTGAAAAAAGATATATTATTAAGGCATTAGCGCATTACGGTGGAAATAAAACACAAGCCGCGCAAGGTTTAGGTATTACGATTAAAACATTGTACAACAAACTTCATGAATACGGTGAATTTGAAAAGTACGCTGTTCACACTAAACCAGTCAAAGATTAAGCTTAATTTTTTAAAAAAAGCAGCACGTGTGTTGAAGTGGGACGTGAGCAGAAAAGTAAGCAAACACAAATAAGGTCACGTTGTCGGATTGTGTTTGTTTAATATTTTACACACAGATGTTTTTAAAGGAGACCTTTATGAAAAAAATTATTTTATCCTGTCTAGCTGTCGTGATGGTCAGTTTATTTTCAACAGTTGTTTTTGCAGTTACGCAAGACCAAGCTTTAGAAATCGCCAATAATCATATCATTCGTCAAGGTTATAACGCTGGTCAAAAAATCAGTCTTAAACAAGAAACTGAAAACAGTTACGTCGTTATGAAAGAATTTATTTCATATATGTCTTACGCTAATCAAGCTGACGTTGTGCAGTTTGTAACAGAACACCCATGTCACGGTGTGGTTGCGGTTGATAAAAAAACGGGTGAAGTCATTATGAAAAATAATGATCGTGCGATTAATGCAAGTTTATCTTATGCAGATACATTTCCGATGATGAGTCAAAAAATGTATTTAGTGTGTGCTGATTAATTAGATCATAAAAAAAGGAGAGTTTTCACTCTCCTTTTTTACATTCATAAAATTGAATAACTAAAATCTAGATGTAACCTTCGTCATCATCTTCTTCGGCTTCGTCTACTTTTTTAAATTTATCTGTAGCATCTTCTTCCATATCCTCTTCCATGTCCTCTTCAGCTGATTCGTCTTCTAAAGTTTCGAATTCAGCTTCTTCGTAAGAATCAGCACCATCTAAAGCGTCTTCGCTATCAACTTCAATGATGGCATCTAATTCAAACTCATTGTCGAGATCATCAAATGAAGACTGAACCGGTACAGCTGCAGCAGCTGCGATTAAACGTTTAACGTCTTTTTTAGAAGGCTTCGCTTTTTTAGGCGTTGGTTTTTTTGCGACAACTTTTTTAACAGCTTTTGCTTTTTTCGGAGCTGTTTTTTTAGCTACTTTTTTAGCTACTTTTTTAGCTGGCTTAGATTTCTTAACTGTTTTCTTAGCAGCTTTCTTAGCTGGCTTAGCTTTTTTTGCTGGTGATTTCTTTTGAGCAGTTTTTTTCGTTGGTTTTTTAGCTACTTTTTTCTTTTTAGCTGTCTTCTTTGCCATATAACGGTCTCCTGTTAAATATTGAGTGTTAATTAAAATTGAATACCGACATAGATTATAGGCTAAAAAATGACTGTGCAAGAGTTGGATTTCACTCTCGCACTTGGTCTAAAAGTATTTATAGATGAGTCTTTAAGTTTTAGTTAAGACCAAAGTAGTCTTCTAATATACGTGCGAAGCTATTGGGAACTCCTGTAGATATAAACAGTCCAGGAGGAAATCCATTTTTTGCATTTACGTAAGTCAAATAACCAAAGGTTTTGGTCTTATCTCTGTTTTTAAGAGGGACTGTGATGTTGATTGGCAAGGGCAGTGCTGCGCTATTAGGCAATGATACCAAAAGACCCAAAGCATTTATACCAATATAAAGATTGATTTGCGTGTTGTTATTCTGTGGAAAACTTAAAGCTAAACTTGGTAATTCGCCCTGTCCAGCTGGCATTGCTGGCAATGGATCACCATTTGGTAATCGCGAGGGTTCAATAAAAGAAGTCCCTTTAAGTACATATTTAACCGGAATTCTGACAGCCACTTTAACTTTACCAGTAGCATCAAAAACGGGGCTGAATGTAATATCTGGATATTTTGAAAAACTACCTGATGGAGTAAAAACTAAACCCGATGGCATCGGCACCATAATAATGAATTCACCACGAACTTTATCAAGATCAAAACCAAGAGCCCCGTTAAGGCCACCTAATTTATTGCTTGAATCATCAACATAGCTTTTCATATCGACTTGATCGATAGCCGGCGCGCCGACTGGTTGGTCGTTAGACTGACCATTTTGCAATCCGCTATTTACTAGTGAAGCCGCGTCTGTTGAAAGTTTGTTGTCCGCGCAAGAAGACAGAAGAGTTACTATCAATAGTGTCTGTAATAGAAAGTTTTTGTTTTTCATAAGTACCTCTTTGTTAATAATCTATTCGGACAAAGGTCTGGTAAACTTAATATGAATAACGTAGACAAAAAAAGGGCTGATTGTGAATCAGCCCTTTTTAACGTCGAAATCTTTGACAATTTTTTTTGAATTAACTAGTCAATCCATTAACCAATCAATTTTAGTGCAAGTTGCGTCGACTGATTAGCTTGCGCTAATGTAGCCACACCGGCTTGTAGTAAAACTTGGTTACGTGTCATCTCTGAAGTGGCTTGAGCTACGTCAGTGTCACGGATACGTGAATTGGCTGCAGCTAAATTTTCTTCAGTGATTGCTAATGTATCAACTGTTGATGTCATACGATTTTGTAAGGCGCCAAGATTTGCTCTCATGCTATTAACACCTTGCTGAGCCATTTCGATCGTACTGATTGAACCTCTAGCGCCATCACGAGTTGAATAATCGATACCATCAATTCCTAATGCATCTAATGTAGCTGTATTTTTTGAAGCATCGAAAGTGATTTTATCATTTTCAGTTGCGAAAATACCAATTTGAAAATCAAAAGTTGGTGAAGAACCATCTAATAAATTAGTTGAATTCCAACGTGTTGATTTTGCGATACGATTAACTTCATCTTTTAACTGTGAAATTTCTGTCTGTACTAACGATCTTTCGTTATCACCTAGAGTATCAGAAGCAGCTTGGATACCAAGTTCTCTCATACGAATAAGGATATTTGAAACTTCTCCTAGTCCACCCTCTGCCGTTTGCACAAGTGAGATACCATCGTTTGCATTACGTCTTGCTTGAATTGCTGATCTGATTTGACCACGCATTGTTTCTGAAATTGCTAACCCTGCAGCATCATCCGCGGCTTTATTAATTCGCGAACCACTGGCTAATTGAGCCGAAGTGCTTTGCATCATTCGTTGGCTGTTAGCCATGTTACGTTGTGTATTAATAGCTGCTACGTTTGTTGATATTCTTAATCCCATTTTAAACTCCGTTTATATTTATTTAATTATTAGTTTTCATATATTGACCTTCCGTGAAATTTTTTATGGATTGCATCCAAGCAGTCCGTTTTTTGCATTTCTTGTCACAACGACAATCATGCGATAAATTTAATCGTCCCTAAATTTTTAGTTCTTCCTTAACTCATCCTTGAATCCTCCTTTCAAAAGATTGAGAGCATCACAGATATTTTTGTGATTGCTCTTAGAGACATCCAGTCTCATAGATTTGTTGTTACGTTATTTTTCGGTACAGCTGTGGCTTTCTTGACAGGACACAAGAATAGTTTTTCACAAATAAATATTTTTTGTTGAGTGGTTTTTCCCTCTGAAAGTATTGATTTCAGAACTTCAGTCTTAGGACTTGACTGGCTTTCAAGCTAGTCTACGTGATGTTAGTCTATCTTTATTTTTTACGGATCAGTTTTTTGTCTAGTCACGTCTGAGTCAAAATTACATAAGAGGAATTAATCTATTTCCAAGAACCGACAGAGCGCAACTTTGCCAGACATAGCGTACGACTTTTCAATATTTTTTTTTAAATGTGGTTCGGTTTTGAAACCTAACGTGCAAGTTTCATCTGTATTTTTGAAGTGCGAACAGTCTTCACAGCAAATAGGTAAGTTATAATGAAGATAATCCGACGCCCTGATTGGGTCCTTCTTGATTGTTGGTCTTATTCGAGCTGGAGTTTTGGCCATGTTTATTTGTAAAGCCGATCATTGACATTTTCAAGGGATGACTCATCTTTAATACAGAGGTTTATATGGCTAGCGACTTTAACCGTGATATTCAAAAAATGACCCGAAAAAGCCAAGATGCCATGCAGGCAGCGGCTAAATTAGCGGAACAGCATAAGAATTCAACGGTTGAACCTGAACATCTATTGATTGAACTGATCGAACAGCACGAAGGTGTTGTGCCACGGGTTCTACAACAATCTGGTTTACAGCAGGCTAGCTTACTAGTCGGACTTCGAAAGCTGGTCTTAGCATTTCCGCAGCTTTCAACGGCACAAAGTAATATCTACGCAAGTGGCAGACTGCAAAAGCTGTTTAGTCTAGCTAATAATGTTGCAGTGGGTATGCAAGACGAACTGATTTCGACAGAACACTTTCTTTTAGGTCTTTTTAAAACAGACGATGCGGCCCTTAAAAAATGGCTGCAGGAAAATAAAATCCAGCAAAAAACTATAGAAGCCACAATCCAGAAAATACGAGGCAATCAAAAAGTGACTAACGATAATCCAGAAAACCAATACGAAGTTTTAAATAAATACGCTAAAGATTTAACGGCATTGGCTGCAGAAGGTAAGCTTGACCCTGTCATAGGTCGTGATGAAGAAATTCGTCGTGTGATTCAAGTTCTTTCACGCCGAACAAAAAATAACCCAGTTCTCATCGGTGAACCAGGTGTTGGTAAAACCGCCATTGCCGAAGGTTTAGCGATTCGTATTATCAAGCGTGATGTTCCAGACAATATATTAGGTAAAAAATTAATGTCATTAGATATGGGATCTTTAATCGCCGGAGCTAAGTACCGCGGTGAATTTGAAGACCGCTTAAAAGCTGTTATTAAAGAAGTCACGGCAAGCGCTGGGGAAATTATTTTATTTATTGATGAATTGCATACGCTGGTTGGCGCAGGTAAAGGCGACGGAGCTATGGATGCAGGTCAATTATTAAAGCCGGCATTATCACGTGGTGAATTACGCTGTATCGGCGCAACAACTTTAGATGAATATAAACAGTATGTTGAAAAAGATGCGGCATTAGAAAGACGTTTTCAAACTGTGATCGTTGATGAACCATCAATTGACGAAACCATTACAATTCTACGTGGATTGAAAGAAAAATATGAAGTCCATCATGGCGTACAAATCACTGACGGCGCCTTAGTCGCTGCAGCTAAATTATCACACCGCTATATTACCAATCGGTTTTTACCTGACAAAGCCATTGATTTGATTGATGAAGCAGCTAGTAAGTTAGGAATTGAAAACCGCAGTGTGCCTGAAGAAGTCGATGAGATCGAAAGAAAAATTCTAAGTCATAAAATTGAAATCGAAGCATTAAAAAAAGAAACTGATAAACAGTCGTTAGAAAGAAAAGAAAAAATCAGTGCAGAACTTGCCGAAATAACAGTTAAAGCCCAAGCTATTCGCGAAAAATGGAATTTCGAGCGTGGTCAAATAGACCAGATCAAAAAAATTAAATCAGAAATCGAACACTTAAGAAATGACATTTCAATTGCAGAACGTGAAGCTCAATATGAAAAAGCCGCAAAATTAAAATATGGACAGCTACCGGAACAAGAAAATAAATTAAAAAACTTAGAAGACCTATTGAAAAATAAATCAGGATCAATTCTGAAAGAAAAAGTTGATGCTGAAGATATTGCTTACATCGTTTCTAAATGGACGCATATTCCTGTTAGTAAAATGTTAGAAAGTGAATCTCAAAAATTACTTCACATGGAGCGATCATTGCAACAAAAAGTGATCGGTCAAAATAAAGCCTTAGAAGTCATTTCTGATGCTATTCGCAGATCGCGGGCTGAAATTGGTGATCCGAATCGTCCAATCGGGACATTTATTTTTGTGGGTCCAACAGGTGTTGGTAAAACAGAAACAGTTAAGGCCTTGGCTGAATTTTTATTTGATGATCCGCAGGCCGTTGTCAGAATTGATATGTCTGAATATATGGAAAAACATTCTGTCGCAAGACTTATTGGGGCTCCGCCGGGGTATGTGGGTTACGAAGAAGGCGGTCAATTAACTGAGATTGTCAGACGAAAACCGTATTCAGTCATTTTAATGGATGAAATAGAAAAAGCTCATCCAGATGTGTTTAATATTTTATTACAATTATTAGATGAAGGTCGTTTAACAGACGGGCAAGGCCGCACCGTTGATTTTAAAAATTGCGTGATTGTGATGACGTCAAACTTAGGAACATCGATTCAAACTAAAAGTGCAAATTCAATACAAGATGCACTTAAGGCATTTTTTAGACCTGAATTTTTAAATCGTATTGATGACGTTGTTGAATTTGCCTCGTTAGACCAAACAAACATTTGTGAAATCGTTAAAATTCAATTGCAGCAGGTTGTTGTTAGACTTCAGCAAAAAAACATACAAATTCATTTTTCAGATAGTCTTATAAACTGGTTAGGTGAAAAAGGATTTGACCCTGTGTTTGGAGCAAGACCTTTAAAACGTCTAATCCAGACGGAAGTCTTAAATCCTTTAGCTAAAAAAATGATTGCTGGTGAAATAAAATCTGATTCTGTGGTAAAAATTAACTATCAGGATAATAAAATCACATTTAGCAGTTAGGATATTGAATGTACAAATTAGCCGTTTTATTTTTTATCAGTCTTTTATCGTTATCAGCACAGGCTCAAAGAAAAGTTTCATTGATTACCGGTGATATCGGCGGATCAACAGGAAACAACAACGGGAATACTTATCAAGAAGTTCACTTAGGGGTGAATTTAAATTTCACAGACTGGTTAACATGGAGAAATTCAGGATTTCAACGTACAGGCAGTAAGATTAAAGAAGTGACTGGTTTAGATTCATCATTGCGTTTAGTTTTAAGAACACAATTTCAAGGCGGCGGCGGAGCCAATTTCTTTTTAGGCCCGGGTTATCGTTGGACAAGTATTTCAGAATACAATGCGGCCACTGCTGAAGCGGGCTTAGGATTTAACTACGGTGGTTTCGGAATGAGCGCCGGCGCAAAATATCTTAAATATGACAAACCACGTGTGAATTCCGATGGCGAAGCCCTTAAAAACGAAGATGTGAATTATTTCGTCAGTATTTCTGGTAATACAAGCTTCGGTAAATAAGCTAAAACCAAGCCTTAAATATAAAGTTAAAAGTCCTGTAAAAAAATTATCCACTTTTGCTAACATTGCTGGATATTTTTTAAATCTCATAAAAAATACTTAAGACCAGACCAACGTCTACCGAACTAGATGTGTGTCTAGGTATTACTGTAGTTGCCGAACTAGACCTAAAGGGAGTTTTATATGTCGAAGTTTGGCAAAAAACAGATTACGAGAATGCTTTCATGCATTTTATTAGCTGGTTTATTAATGGGTAATGAAAAATGCGAACAGCAACCCGAAGCCCGCAGACTTAAAAAGAATGTTAAAATTATTGGTATAGAAGCCTCTAACTTTTTAGATACACCATTTTTTAGTTTTTCTGAAGTGGCGCAAAGCCAACTGTCAGGAGTTTTATTTCAATCCAATTATTTTTATGAACGTAATGTTTATCCGTTAGCGGATAATGTGAATCCAATGCCTGGTATCGGCATGCAAAAAGTTTCTTCTCAAGACCGACAATTAGCTCAACAAATGAAAACATGGTTTCCTAAAGCGAAAGCTCAAGATGTTTTATTCACCAAAGATTCTTGGTGTTTGATTTCTAGACCGCAACATTTAATTCACGGAAAAATTAATGCATTAGAAGCTTATTCTGGTGCAGCTTTACAGTTCGGTTTTAATCAATCACAAGTGCAAATTCCGATTACAGCTAATTTTAAAATGGATAAAATGCGTATGGATTTAAGTTTTAAATCCTATAGCCCATGGACTATGGCACAACAGCAAGCCGTAAATGTTGAAGAATTTAAAACAGATTATAAAGTCGGTTTTGGAATCGATTTAGGTGTTATTCATATCGGACCAGAATTTTATCGTGTAACTGGTATGGCCGAATTGACTTTAAAAGCTCTTAAAAAATCAGTTCAAATGTTAGCAGCGGCACTTTTAGAAACGGGCCGACAAGAATGGCAAACGCGCGTTGTTGCCAACTACGACACGCAAGTTGTACTTTTAGGTGGAGCTGAATTAGGTTTAAAAGCGGGCGATCAAATTAAAGTTGAAAATGAAGTTCATGATTGGATGGGCGAGGCCTGCGGTGATTCAAGTATTCTTGTCGGCTCAGTTTCTGTAACCAGAGATCCATGGATCGTCGAAGTGGTAGAAGCCGGTGATATGTATTCAGTCGCAAAAGTGCTTAACCCAAAAGAAGATGAAACAATGGAAGTCGGCGCTTTAGCCCGTGTTCAGAAGCTTTATGTGCCACAGGCACCTGTGAAAAAGAAAAAGTAGGGTGTCAGCCACCTTTTGCCGCTACGCACTATTAATGTGAAATATAAGGGAGCCCAAGACAGCTCCTTTATTTTTTGTTAAACCAAGTCACTATGTTTTCAGGGATCGTCGAAGCGCAATCAAAAATCATTAAAACAGAGGCTCTTAATCAAGCTGTGCGCATTCAAATTGAACGACCTGTTCATTTTGATGATCTTAAAATCGGCGATAGTATTTGCACCAACGGTGTTTGTTTAACAATTGAAAAATTCGATGAAAAAATAATTCAGTTTTGTTTAGCTGCTGAAACTTTAAAAGTTATTGGTAGCCATTTTAACAACTGGAAAAAATATAAATTAAATCTTGAAAGATCGCTTCGGTTTGGAGATCGCGTGCATGGTCATTTAGTCACAGGCCACGTTGATGCCACAGCTGAAATTAAAAAAACTTATCAGCAGGGTGATAATTGGTTTTTAGAAATCCAAGTTCCCAAATCATTGCAAAATTATTTTTGGCAAAAGGGATCAGCTTGTATTAATGGTGTAAGCCTCACTGTGAACGCTGTTTCAGCTGATGGTGTTATCGACTTATGTTTAATTCCTGAAACAGTTAAGGCCACGAATTTAACTGAATACAAAGCCAATGAATTCGTTTCTTTAGAATGTGATTATTTAGCCAGATATATTGCCAACCAACAGGAAAAGGCTATGACGTTATGAATACAACCAGTGAAATATTAACAGATTTCAAACAGGGTCGCTTTGTGATTCTAGTTGATGATGAAGACCGTGAAAATGAAGGTGACCTTGTAATCGCTGCCGAATTTATCACGCCTAAAACAGTTAATTTTATGGCGAAAGAAGCACGAGGATTAATTTGTTTATCATTAACAGCCCAGCAAATCGAAAGATTAAAAATTCCCATGATGCGATCTGAATTTCATCAATGTGGTTCTACTGAAACAGCATTCACCATGAGCATCGAAGCTAGTCACGGTGTAACAACTGGCATTTCAGCTCAAGACCGCGCGCACACAATTAAAGTGGCCGCTAACCCGCAAGCCTTACCCACTGATGTCATTTGTCCAGGGCATATATTTCCGTTGAAAGCTAACGGCGCTGGAGTGCTAGGCCGTGCTGGCCACACTGAGGCTAGTATTGATTTAGCGGTTTTGTGCGGATTAAATCCAGCCAGTGTTATTTGTGAAGTCATTAATGATGATGGAACGATGTCTCGACTAGATGACTTAAAAAAATTCTCACAAAAGCACAATATTAAAATTGGAACGATTGCGGATCTTATCGAATACAGGAAAAAAAATGAAAAATAAAAAAACAACAAAGAAAAAAAATTCTAAAACAAAATTAAAGTCTTCAGCAAAGAAAATCAAAATTGGTGTTGTGACTTCAAGATTCAATGAAGAAATCACTGCTCCTCTTGAAAATGGCACATTAGATTTTTTAGAGTCATGCCCTGTTGAAATTTTTTCTGTGCGTGTTCCAGGGGCCGTCGAAATCGCATTGGCGGCGCAAGCGTTGTTTGAATATCAAAATGTCGATGCAGTTGTTGTGCTTGGCGCAGTTATTCGTGGTGAAACAACTCATTATGAAGAGGTCTGTCGTTCTGTAGAAAGAAACTGTTCGCGACTGATGTTGGATTATAAGAAACCAGTCGCTTTTGGTGTGTTAACCACTGAAAACGAAGAACAAGCTAAAGACCGCATTGGCGGACGTCACGGACACAAAGGTATTGAAGCAGCGCGCGCAGCCCTAGAGATGGTTGGACTTATTGCAGAAATAAAGAAAAAATAGGACATGCCAAACCAAAAACAAAAAGGCGTGAATGAACAGGAACAAAAAAAAAGAAGACGCGAGGTCTTCTATATTTTTGCGCTGTCTGTTTTGTTGGCTTTTTTAGTTGGTGTTGAAGTTTATGTTTTTCGCTCCGGACAAACCTTGCCTAGTCCTTATGTGATTTATTTCATCGGCTTAGTTAATTTCAATTTAGTTCTCGTTTTGTTTTTACTTTTTTTAATTTTCAGAAATATCGTTAAAGTTTTCATCGAACGACGCGGTAAAATATTTGGATCGTCATTAAAATCAAAATTGATTATCGCTTTTGCCACATTTTCAGTAATTCCAACATCATTGGTTTTAATTTTATCAGTCTTTTATTTAAATAGTAGTTTTGATAAATGGTTTTCACAGCGGATGATCGGCATTCTTAAAAATGCTTCTGAAGTGATTGATTCATTTATTGCCCAAGAGAAACTAAAAGGTTACGACTACGCGCAAGTTATTGCAGACGCAGTTCAAAAAAAGGCAAATCAAAAAAGTAAAAGTTCTTTGAAAAATATTGAAGACCAACTTAAAAAAATACGCGCTAATTATAAATTGGACGTGGTCGAATATTATCCTGATCTTCTTTCTGAACGGGTGATTGCGCAAGATTCTGCAGCGATTTCTTTTTTAGTGCCACGGGCGCATTTAGATTTTTTACAAAAAGGTTTTCTTCATCAAAGCCAATCAAGTTACGTGCAAATATTTTCAAATGCCCATTTACTTAGACTGATGGTGCCGATGAAACAAGAGAACGGTGTTAATGGCGTAATCGTTGTTTCTAAAGTTTTAAACTTAGCACCAGGTGCAAAGTTTGATGATATCGTTGGAGCTTATCAGGAATTTCAAACAAACAGTTTGATCGAAAACCCACTAAAATCGATGTATTTTATCATGCAAATTGTGATGTCACTGGTTATTTTATTTGCGGCAGTTTGGTTCGGATTCTACTTAGCGAAGCAATTATCTGTTCCGTTGGTGCAATTAGGGCGCGCTACAAAACGGGTCGCTGGTGGTGATTATTCACCATTAGAAATTGAATCAGGCAGTCAGGAAATCAATAGTTTAATTCAAAACTTTAATCAGATGACATCGAATTTATCGGCTTCGGAATTAGAACTTCAAGAAACACTTAAAAATTTAAATCAGTACACTCATTATGTTGAAATCGTTTTAGCCAACGTCAGCGCAGGTGTTTTATCAGTGGATATGTCAGGTACGATCACGACAATGAATCGTCGTGCGGGCGAACTATTAAACGTACAGCCTGTGAATTGTGTCAGTAAACCGATCAAGCAGTGTTTAACTTTAGAAAATTATAAATTATTTTCTCAGTTTGTTAAAACGATGCAGGAAAATAATTTAACCAGTTTACAAAAAGAAATTAGAATCGAAATCGACCAACAAGCCATTCCTTTATCGGTGCATGTTTCGATTCTGAAAGATGACAACTTAAAAGAAATCGGTCGCATCATGGTGTTTGATGACATGACTCCGATTGTGAATGCTCAACGGGCTGCTGCATGGTCAGAAGTGGCCCGTCGAATAGCCCATGAAATTAAAAATCCGTTAACGCCGATTCGTTTGGCCGCAGAAAGAATTTCTAGAAAATATGGCGAGCAAATTCAAGATCAAGCCTTTAAAGATTCGATTCAAATGATTGTTTCACAAGTTGATGATATGCGAAATCTAGTCAATGAATTCAGTCAGTTCGCGCGTATGCCGCAGTTAAAGCCCGTGCAAGGTAAAATAAATGAAGTTTTAAAATCAATCGTCGATGTGTATGTTCAGAATCATCCAGAAATAAAATTTGATCTTAACTTTGATCAAACATTTCCTGATTTTAAATTCGATTCAGCGCAGTTGAAACGTGTTTTTGTGAATTTAATCGAAAATGCGATTCAGGCTATTCAAGGTCAGGCTGTACAAATCATTATTGTTTCGACCGAATACAGTTCACAGCATAAAATTGCACGAATTTCGATCACTGATAACGGACCGGGTATTCCGATTCGGGATCGAGTCAGGGTTTTTGAACCCTATTTTTCGACAAAAGAAAAGGGCACAGGGTTAGGTTTACCTATTGTTAAAAGTATTATTGAAGACCATGGTGGGGTTATTCGTGCTTTAGCCGCTGACACACCAACGCACACAGGTGCGAAGTCTGTTCCTTTTTCAACGGGCACCAAAATGTACATAGAAATTCCAATGACAATTGCCTAATATTTGTATTAGTTTCTATATTGGTTTGAGTGCTAAAAAAACGGAGTTTTAATCATGAGTTCAATAATTTTAAATTCAACAAGCCTGCATAATGTAAAATTAAAAACGCGCATTTTAATTATTGATGATGAGGCTCCGATTCGTCAGGTTTTATCTGAAAGTTTAAAAGATGAAGGTTACGATGTTTTAACGGCTCAGGATGGCCCAACAGGGTTAATGGCTTTAAAACAATTTCAGCCGCACGTTTGTTTTTTAGATATTTGGATGCCAGGCATTGATGGCTTAGATGTTCTTAAGCAAGCAGTTCCATTATTTCAAGATACTAACTTTATTATGATTTCTGGCCATGGAACGATTGAAACTGCCGTTAAATCCACAAAAATGGGTGCGTGGGATTTTATCGAAAAACCTTTGTCGCTAGATAAAGTTAATTTAGTGATCGAACACGTTTTGCAGTTCCGTTCTGAAAAAGAAGAAAAACAAGCCTTATTAAATAAACTTCGTAAAAGTATTGCATTAGTTGGTGAATCTAAATCTTTACAAAAAGTTCGCGAACAGATCACAGCGGCCGCAAAAATTCCCAATGTTTACATGATCACTGGTGAAACAGGATCAGGTCGTGAACTTGTCGCTCAAAATATTCATTACATGAGCACGCGGGCCAGCAGACCTTTACTGGAAATGAACTGTTCGACACTTCCTCATGATTTAATTGAAATTGAATTATTCGGTATCGAAAAAGAAGCGCTGCCAGGAATTTCAAAAACTAGAAAAGGCAAAGTTGAACTGATCGAAGGCGGAACTTTAATTATTGAACAAATTGAAGAAATGCCTGAGGCCTTACAAATGAAATTGGCGCAGTTTATGAAAACAGGACAATTTAGTCGGGTCGGAGCTTCGGAAAAATTAACATCAGAAGTTCGAATTATCTTAACGGCTTCAGTAGCGCTGATTCAGTTAAAATCTCAAAAAAATCTTTCGCAAGGTTTATTAGATATTATTGGTCACAATGAAATTCACATCGAACCTTTAAGAAACCGCCCTGATGATATTCAGTCGTTGATTTTCCATTTTAGTGACCTTGTAGCAAAGCAAATGGCATCGTTTCGTAAAACGATATCTGAACAAGGGATTAAATTATTATTGAAACATTCATGGCCGGGTAATATTCGTGAATTAAAAAACTTTATTGAGCGGGTTTATATATTAACACCGTCTGATTATGTCGATGTGCATGATTTAAAATTTGCTGGCCTTGTTGATAAAAAAGATGGCCCAGCATCAAGTCATTCAGAAATTTCAACATTCAGAGATGCCCGTGCTGAATTCGAAAAAGAATATATTCTTAAAAAAATCCAAGAAAATGGTGGAAACATTTCTAAAACCGCTGAAGCGATTGGTTTAGAGCGCAGCTATCTGCACCGTAAAATTAAAGCCTATGGTATTGAGGTTAATATATGATGAATCTGCAATCACTTAACTGGTCAAAAACGCATCTTTTCACTTTAAAAGAAGCTCCGTCAGATGCTGAAATTCCTTCACACAAATTAATGATTAGAAGCGGTTTCATGAAGAAATTAGCCCCAGGCATTTATACTTACGGAAATTTAGGTTTGCGTGCGATCCGTAAATTTGAAAATGTTATTCGTGAAGAATTACATAAAGCTGGTGCTATTGAAATTTTGATGCCGATGGTTCACCCCCGTGAATTATGGGAAGAAACCAACCGTTGGTCAGAAATGGGCGCGGGACTTCTTAAATTTAAAAACAGAAATAATCACTATTTTTGTTTAGGTGCGACCCATGAAGAAGCGGTTGTTGATTATGTCAGACATGATTTAAAATCGTATCGTGATTTCCCAAGAAATATTTATCAAATTCAAACGAAATATCGTGATGAAATCAGACCGCGTTTTGGTTTAATGCGTGGCCGTGAGTTTGTGATGAAAGATGCCTACAGTTTTGATTTAGATCAAGCGTCAGCTTTGAAATCATATGATGATATGTACAAAGCTTATCAAAGTATTTTCGATCGATTAAAATTGCAATACCGTGTAGTTCAAGCCGATGCGGGAAATATCGGTGGTAGTCAGACCCATGAATTTCAACTTTTAGCTGATGCGGGCGAGGACTCATTACTTGTCAGTGATACAACATCTTTTGCTGCCAATATCGAAGTTTGCCCTGCGATTGATTTTGAAACTCCTGTTGCAAATAATAATGATTTATTACCCGCAGAAAAATTTGCAACACCCGGGCAAAAAACAATCGATGATCTTTCAAAATTCACAGGCGTTGCTGCCAACGGTTTAGTAAAAACTCTTTATTTTTCTGGCCAAGAAGACGCAGACAAACTACGAACAGGTAAAACCTTCCAAGAAAGATTAAAACCTTTTGCAGTTCTTTTACGTGGTAGTGATGAAATCAATCCGATCAAAGTTAAAAACAGTTTAGGTATGACAAATCCGCCAATGATGTTAGCTGATGAAGACGTTTTTCAGGTGACGGGTGCTCATCCAGGGTCTTGTGGGCCCGTTTGTTTAGAAATTCCGATTTATGCAGATAATGGTATTAAACATCTTAAGAATTTTATTGTCGGTGCTAATCAAGACGATGTTCATTTAAAAAATGTGAATTTTGAACGTGATTTCAAAGTCACAAAATGGGCTGATATGCGTATGGCCAAAGCCGGCGATAAATGCCCTGAATCGAATGGCAAATTGGTTGCGTACCGTGGTATTGAAGTCGGTCATGTGTTTTATTTAGGTCAAAAATACGCGCAGAAAATGAACGGGCAGTACTTAGATAAAAATGGTCGCACTCAGTTTTACGAAATGGGCTGCTACGGCATTGGAGTTACGCGCACTGTGCAAGCGGCCATTGAACAAAGCCATGATCAAGATGGAATTATTTGGCCATTAGAAATCGCACCGTTTCATGTGCATATTTGTCATCTCGACATTAAGGACGCGAATTGTAATCAGTATGTTCAAAAATTAGTTGAAGATTTAACAGCTAAAAATATCGAAGTTTTTGTGGATGATCGAGATGAACGTCCTGGGGTTAAATTTAAAGATGCAGATCTTTTAGGGCTACCAGTGCGAGTTGTCGTCGGTAAAAAAGGTTTTGAAAGCGCAACTTTAGAAGTCGTTGATCGTAAATCAAAAGAACAACTAAAAGTCACACCTGATGAGGTTTTAAAAACTGTCATGCAGATGATTGAAAGACGTCAGACCTAGTGAGTGTAAGT
>JAYSQO010000045.1:0-4865 GCA_043721535.1 Bdellovibrio sp.
CTGAGCTTTTTTCGCGAAGATAAGAACGGGATAGTTCTTCTTCATTACGCTGGATATCTTTCAGGTAGCCAGGCTTGTCTTTGATTGTGCGACTCACTAGGACCTCCAATTCTGTGAATCTGAAATTTCGTTGAATTTAGATTTTCTAAATTCAATGTGCTGCCACTGCTCAAGCCCCAAATCGTTCTTTGGCTTTGAAAATGCGGTATAGAACGACATCAGTGCCGAAATCATTTTTCTAGATGTAGGCTGTGACTTCTGCGTATGTTGCGATAGAGCTTCTGCAACCATTTTTGTTTGAATTCGTTTGCTCATAATTTTTACCCCCTTTGGTAAGTTGTTATTCGTGACTCTGTGAGGCCCAATACCTTCAGTAATCAACGCTTCTTACCAACTAGTAATTCACGAATGTGGCCAACAGCTTGAGACATGAGCTAAGTTAACGATGTGATTTATGAATTTTTAATTTTGATGAAAATGATGGTGATGTTGAATTTGCGATTTCAACGTAAGTTCGAACAGCTGATTTTTATCTGCTGAGATATTTCAATAGCTTAGGTTGTGTACGTGAAATTTTGCTGGATTCGTAAGTGCGAGCAGAGAATTTTTCTTATCCTTTGAAGCATCTATTTTAATATTTCGTTGATGATCAGCGGCTAAGTGATATGATTTTTCAATGACATTGGAACAACAAATTTTAAATAAACCTCAAAATGAGCAAATTAACATTTGCTTAGGATATGCACTAAGTTTGTCCCTTAGCCAAATACCTGATAATGAATTACTGATTGTCCAAGATGTGCTTTGGAAGTCAGTGAGCACCAATATGAATTGGCTTCAGCACTTAAATGCAATTAACACGGAAATGAATCGACGTTCATCAGAGAAAGCTTCTCAAGCAAACATCGACCTAGTAAAAAATAGTATTAGTATCTCTGAAAATAGCCTTGCTTTGGAACGAAGCAATAATGCACTTGCTGATCAAAGCCTAAAGCTTACTAAAGCAACTTTAGCTTGGACAAAGTGGAACGTGCTTTGGGCAACAATTGCGGCGATAGCCTCGATTGCAAGCGCATTGTACGCCGCTCACATGCTTACCTAGACTTTATGTTTTTGAGTTCAAATCGATGTTTCACTAGAAAATTCGCATTCCTCTATTGGAATGAGAATACTGACTTTTGTTCCTTCTCCAAGGTTTGATTCAATATTTAGATGGCCGCCAAGGTCTTCGATAAATCGTTTTGCATAAAACACTCCGATGCCAGTGCCGTTTTCCTTATCTGACGAAAACCCTTTAGTTCCAATTTTTTTAAGATTTTCAGCAGAGATGCCTTTGCCGAAGTCTTTAATAAGTATTTCTAGAAATTTATCAGCATCACTGAAGGCGATAATCACTTTTGACCCTAATGACGAAGCTTCCGCAGCATTATTGATCAAGTTTGAAACTGATCGCTCGAACTCCAAAGAATTTAAATCAGCAATCGCAGTAATTCTCTGTGAGACAGGCTCAAGCTCGATTTCAACGTGACCCTCAAACTGAATTTGCTTTTGTTGAACAATATTAGAAATTAGCTGAATTAGGTCAGTATTTTCCTTTTGTAACTGTGCTTCAATTTCCTCGTCAATAGATTTTTTAGTCTGCTTTGAAATATCATCAGCGATAGTTTTTATTTTATTGATCGACTCGTTAAAAAGTTCTTTTTGTCTATCGGTGAGGCCTGATGTTCTGCGCGCCAGAATTTCGACATTTCTTACTGAACCAATAATGTCATGACCGACACGAGAGGCAATTTCTCCCAACATAATCTTACTTTGATTTTGAATCGCAATCTGATGAGCTGCTTCAACTTGATTCTTTTTATCTTTCCACCAAGTCATAAGCGTCGGCAGTGCTTTTTCTACTACTTCAGACGGATAATCCTTTGAAATGAAATCGTTCAGTGCTTGTTTAAAAATCTCTTCGCGCTTTACATATTCTTGATTTTCGACTGATCGAATAACTGCAACTAGTGCAATTAGCATTGATAGTAAAAACGCAACTCCTCCGAAAAAGACAGAATTTAAGACTTTAGATTCAACGTCAAATATAAGAAACATTTCATCTCGGCCCGGAATTTTATAAAATGCTCGGCTATGCAGAAAGCCAGCTCGCTTAATGATGACCTCTTGGCTCATTTCAGGGATATCAATAGCTTCTAAACTAAACGGATCTCCAAAGTGAAGCCTTTCCCTAACTTGATCTTTGTCGATTTTGATTAACTTTACGGCCCGCACGTAGTCACTTGAAAGCAAAAATCTTTGATTCTTTGTTGATGATGTTAATAAATTGCCTTCTTGAATTAGGGCTGACTCTGTGCGAACCCAATTCA
Organism: Bdellovibrio sp.; assembly: GCA_043721535.1. Taxonomy (GTDB): domain Bacteria; phylum Bdellovibrionota; class Bdellovibrionia; order Bdellovibrionales; family Bdellovibrionaceae; genus Pseudobdellovibrio. The sequence continues at coordinate 2,370 of JAYSQO010000045.1, forward strand.
GCATGAGTTCATGACCGACCGAATTTAAATAATAGTCGCAAAGCCAATAGATGCCCGTCATACTTATGATGACCGCAACTAGGAAAATCTGAACTGGCTTTTTTCGAGAGATCTTTAAAGACATAATCTCTCCAGCGCGCCACCAACAAAAGGTGGTTGATTTTCAAAATAACAACGATGAACCTGAAACAGGTCATGAAGCTCATGCTTTACGACTTCATCAATTTCAAGCTTTGGTAAAATAATTGATTCCCTACCTTTTGCTTGAAGACGTTTTTTAATTAAATGATTTCCGTGACCAAGACCAAAATAGGCTAGCCGCTGCTCATAGAAAGTGACGGGCTCAATATTTTCTAGACCTATTTTTTTAATTGCAAGGCCATGACGATATAACTCATCCAAGGACCGCAGTAGACTTTGCTTCGTATCACCAATTAAGCCGCAAGCTCCACCGGAAATAAAACCGCCAGACTTGAGACAACCAAAAAGAATGACTACTACCAAACCTCTTTGATTTTCAATCTTGGGCTCAATTATAAATATTTCTTCCAAGCCACACTGATTTTTTACAGTGGCTACGTAAGGTAAAATGTTATGCCTGTTTGCAGAACTGTTAATCGAATCAAGTTTAAACGCAATCGTCTCATCGTCCCACCACTTCGCCCAAACATATCTTTCAACAGCTTCAGCCAATGCCGATTCACGAGCTTTTGATTCGGCATTTTGATAAAATAATGGATAGGCCGCAAAGCCATCTGATCGTTCTGTCATGCAAGATGTTAGCTTATTTTCGTATCCAGAGCGAAATGCAAGTCGTTCAACTCTTTCGGATAAAGCCTTAAGAAGTGCGATATTGCCGACATCAGCAAATCCAGTTGCCGAGTTTTCAGAAATTATTTTCGACTTATCTTCGTCATGACATACAAACCAATACCGGTCGCCAACTTTAGAAACGTCCATATTCCTAGGAAGACGATTTCTAAGTTTTAATTCTTTAAGTAAAAAAGTTAGACCTGCTTGTACGTCAGTCATTGGTTAATCCATCCTAAAAACCTGCCAAGGTGCAGGGGATGTAATTGAAACTGGCGCTTCCACAATCAGTGAGCTATCTTTCGCTGCATAAAACCGTCTAACATGAGTAAAGACATTGAAAAGTGATTGGCTATAAATATGTTGATTAAGTTTAACAAACGCTGATTTTTCGAGGCCGGACGTTTTCAAGTTTCTAATTAAGTTTTGCATTTCCGCATCCTGGCTTACGAACTGAAGTGTTTTATGCATATTAGGCGTCATCAACATCTGAATATCACCAGCGGGATCAAAGGCCCAAAAACCAGTTTGAAATCCTTTAACGGCAACTTTGCCGGATAAAAACAATTCGTCTTCGTCTTTCTGAGTCTCCTGAACTACAGGTGGCGCAGCTTCAATTCCAAGCTCTGAAAATACTCTTTCCATAACAACGACAAAAATAGATTTTGGATTATTTGTCGCCTTCAGCCACTTGATCGGCTCACTTTGCAGCTGCGACTTACAGCGAACAATATCATCTGCCGTTAGCTCAGATGAAATACTGTCATAAAGTTCTTCGTTTTTTAAATACCCCGGTAGCAGATCGGTAAAGACGCTTGATTCAGATTCACGAGCGTCGCCAACCATTTTATAAAACGCATTTCTAAAGGCCTTCGCAAATACTTGTCGGCATTTTTTATCTTTAAAGGCGCCAACATTCGGGTTTATCACTAAGCCAACAATTCTAGAGGCTGGCGCAAACGAAATTTGAATTTTTGATTGAAGCTCTTTAATTTCATCAATCGAGTATCGAAGTTCACTTCCAGCAATAACGGTTTGTGCATCAAACTCATTCGCAGTTCTTACAACTTCTTGAGCGGACATATATTTGAAAATTAGTTTTTGCGGAGCCTTCAGGCCATGAATCGGATTCGAATCTTGTTTTTCAAATTGGAATTCATTTTCTGTCTTTGAAATCATTTTATAATGGCCGCTTGCCAGAATTTCTTTACACGTAATCTTGTTCGTTACAACATCTACGCAGCTTTTTGGAATTACAGAAAATATTTCTAAGCAAAAACGAAATAGTGGATGATCTTGTTTTTTATTGAACTGAATTTTAATGGTCTTGCCATCAACCTGAATTCCTTCAGGCAGTGATTTTAAAGCATCTTTGGATTTGGACCACTCTTTTACACCTTTAATATCTTCGATAACTGGAAATGTTGGCCGCGTGTAAACCATTCGTACAACAGCAAAAGCCACATCCGCCGATGTTAGATCCGAATTGTCCGAATACTTTAAACCTGACTTTATTTTCCAAGTCATAACCTGAGTCTGATCGTTGTACTCGAACAGATCCAAGATCTTACTCGTTAGGTCGCCCTTCAGATCGACTTCCAGCGGTGTAGCATACAACATGCGAGCAACTGGCAGATTTACGGTCTGGTCAGCATCCAGTGGATCAAGCGACGTTGCCGCCGATGT
>JAYSQO010000046.1:0-31854 GCA_043721535.1 Bdellovibrio sp.
GATGAAGGTGTGTTAACAGCTTCATATACAAACGGACAAGTTATGGATTTAGCGCAAATCGTTTTAGCAAAGTTTGAAAATTCTGAGGCTTTACATAAAGTCGGTGGAAATTTATTTAAACAATCACGTGATTCCGGTGATCCATCAGTGGGTGCGCCAAGATTATCAGGTCGTGGTTCAGTTATGGCTAAATCTTTAGAAAGATCGACAGTGGATTTAGCTGCAGAATTCGTGAACATGATTACAAATCAACGTGGTTTCCAAGCGAATGCGAAGACAATCACAACATCTGATGAGCTTCTTAATGAAGTGATTCAATTGAAAAGATAGTAGTTTAACGTAAAGAACCCAGATAACTGTTAAGTTAACCAAAAATAAAGTCAAAAGTAACGGGTAGTTAGTCGCGCCCGTTACTTTATTTTCTATTTAGACTATGGTAAGATATATAAATGAGATATTTGCTTGTCACTGCAATCACAGCAGCACTCATTTTAAGTTCTTGTAATCAGAAAGGTTTCTCTCCTTCTGAAACAACTATTCCGCCAACCTATTTATTTGGCCCTGATCTCATCGACGACTTAAAAGCTGGTATTGATTTCACTGGCAATTTCAATGGCACATCGGATTTTTATCAAACAGCTGTGAACTTATCAGCCAATAATTTTTTTTCAATCACAGCCTGGATCAGGCCGAATTCAACAAATCAAGTTAGACATATTTTCTGGCAGGGACTTGCAACTGGCAACGGCTTTGGAAATAGTATCGCATCTCCTGATCAAGAAATGAGTTTAACAATTGGCAATGTCTGTGAAATAGCTCAGCCAGGCCCCTGTCCCGCAGCTCAAACTGCCAACACAACAGTTAATGTGATTTCATTTCATATGGGTGATACGCAAGCCGGAGAAAACCCTGGGGTCTTAAATATTTCAGTTCCGTTTACAGAAACAAGCAGACCCACTATGATCACGGTTGTGGTCGAAGACCTTGCATCAAGCCCGCGGGCGACAATGTACGTAAACGGTCAACTTGTGGGAACAGATACTGGAACAGTAGCGCGAACAGCACGCAATAACTGGAATACAAATTTACGCCTTGCCGGTCCCGGTGCCTCGAATAGATTTTTAGATGGTCAACTTTTTCAAATACTGACACATTTAAGAGTTCTTACAGAAAAAGATGTTAAAAGTTTATGTTGGTACAAAAAAGCTGAATTTGATACGGCCTGTGTGAAATAATGAGATTACTTTTAGCGTTGATTACAATATTTTTTGTTCATGTTACAGAGGCTAAATCTTCTGGAAATAAAAAGTTCAGTCTTGCAGGTAGCTATGCCAGTTTAGGTAATGATGATTTCGTTGAAAAAAGAAAACTGAATGGTGTAGCACTGAGCTTTGAATATTTCAAAGACTTTAAATATCTAGATATCGGCTTACACACAGAATTAGTTTATTTGGGCCAAGTGGAAGACGCTGAAAAATATAATCAGCAAAATTTATCAGGCACGGGTTTATTTTTAGGCCCAGCCCTTAATTTTAAAAATAAATATTTTGGTGTGGGAGTATTTTATTCTGTTGTTGATGTGTATTTGCTTTCTCAAAAATCAATTGCTGACGAAACAGTTAATTATTCACAAAGCCAAAAAATCTGTGTAAACTTAAACCGCAATATTTATAAATCAGGTTTTATCAAAACTGAATATTGCACTTTAGAATTCAAAAAAAGTATTCCTGACCCAATCGGGGGGGACGAGATCAGATTGGGGATTGGGTTTGTGAGGTAATTATCGTTGGATGTCATCGGGTCCGTAATAGTAAATATCACCTTTTGGTAATTTAAGATCTTTTGCTGAAATTATTTTACTTAAGTGTAGATATCCATTAATAGTATCAGGTAATTTAAGACCTTCTGTTGATTCAAGCCCGCTTAAATATAAAGATCCGTTGATTGTTTCGGGTAATATAAGTCCCTTTGCTGATTTAAGTTCATTTAGGTATAAAGTTCCTTTTATAGTATCAGGTAATTTAAGATCTTCTGCTGTCTTGAGTCTGCTTAAACCTAAGTCTCCATTCATAGTATTAGGTAATTTAAGACCTTCTGCAGATTCAAGCCCGCTTAAAAATAAAGATCCGTTGATTGTTTCGGGTAATTTAAGACCCACTGCTGAATTAAGTGTACCTAGGTATAAATCTCCGCTTATTGTTTCGGGTAATTTAAGACCTTCAACTGTCTTGAGTCTGCTTAATTCTAAAGATCCAATTATAACATCAGGTAATTTAAATCTTTTATCAAATTTGTATTGTAATAAGCTTAGATGGCCGACATGAACCTTGGATTTACCAAGTTTAAATTCTTTTTTTGTTATAGTAATTTCACCTCGTGCATATTTATAATCAAAGGCTATAGTCATATCTGATTTCAAATCACGATCAGATATGATTTTTTCTATACGTGGATCTTTACCGTAGCCAAATCCTGAAATTTTATTTTTCATTTCATATAAAAATAAAATCTCTTCTTTAGTTAGTTGCATTTTCTGATTATGTTTAGTTTCAATCTGAGTTAATAACTTCATATCGTGATCTTGTTTTAAAAACCGATCACCTTTTGACCCAAACTCTTTCATTTTAGAACTGATAACAGTGCTTTGATTAATTTGAGGATCTAGATTTTGATTAGCGGCAACTCCACGAACTTCACCGATAGTGTCACCCTCCATACGAATAGCTACGCGTGGTAATGTGGCCTGGCCATTTTCATCAAGACTGTAATACACGTGAAAATCACCTTCTTTTAATTGTGATTGTGCAGCTGATTCACCAGCTGTGCACCAACCTGTGTTACGACCTTCAAGTGATTTTACTAAAGGCATGTGATCAGATCCTTGTTTGTAAACAATCCACTGACCTTGATTTGTTTTAAATGCACCTTCACGGCCAACACCTAATTTAAATAAAATATGACCATACAATTTTCCAAAGTTTAATCCAGATAATAACTGAACCATTTCTGAATCATTAATGTCTTCTAATGATTTTTTATTCGTGTATTTTAAAACATAATCAACAACTAAGCCTAAAGCTTCACGGTTTAATTCAGCAAATGGGGCAACCGTTGTCTTATCACGATTTCCGAATTGTCCTGATTGAGCATTGTATTTAGATAATTTAGTCATCCCTGTGAACATCCAATATTTCACCCACATAGGGTACATATTGGTGTCTTTTGAAACTAAATATTCAGTCCAAGATTCTAATGATTTTTTCTGATCTTTAATAACAGTATCCGCTAATTGATTTTTTTGATCTTTTGATAATCTAATGTCACCATGTCCACGTTCTTTGGCTATTTTCAATTGAAGAGCATAATAACTTTCAGGAACTTCAGTTTCCTTAATCACGAATTGATTATTTAAAATCGTTTTAACTTGATCTAAAGTTCGAGGACTTGATTCTGCTTTTTTTGAAATTTTTGTTAAATAATCCAGCCATTGGTTTAATTTATCATTTGGCTTGGTTAATAAAATCCCAGCTTGTTGCTTGTGTTTTGTAACGGCTTTTTGAACTAGTTTACTCATGTGCAGCTGTTGATCTTTTTCGTGAAGAATCTGTGCGCCAGATTTAGTTTGTGAAGTGCTTGTTTGAAATAGGTCTTTACATTGCTGATTTGCAAACGTTTCAATTTGAAACAGTAAAATTGTCAGTATCAAAATTTGTTTTACAGTCACTAGATAGTTCATGCTTAAAACCTCATATAAAGATGCTTGCGCATCCTTCTATTCTTTAAAGCAGAAACAGTGCCAATGGCTTACCTTTACTTACCATATATGCGCAATATACCGCATAAATCAGAGCTTGCAATAGTGCGCGATATATTGCATACTATTCTAGTGGTATATTCATTTGTAACGACAGCAGAATTTAACAATTGGTTTGAAAACCAAGATGACAAAGTAAAGGGTTTGGTTCGAGCCAGGTTTAGTCGAATAGAAATAGCAGGACACTTTGGTGTAGTTAAATCTTTAAGTGATGGTGTGTACGAATTAAAGTGGAAAAATGGTCTTAGAATCTATTTTGGATATCTAGAGAAAACAAAAATACTTGTACTACTTGGAGGAAATAAAAATGGCCAAAGCAAAGACATTAAAAAAGCGAAAAAAATCCTCAGTTAATTCTACGGTGTTAAAGTATGTTGCTTTAAAGCCGGGTGTTAAAACTTACGCTTGGAATCCTACTGCCGATATTTTAGATGAGGAAAACTTAAAGACATCTTTATTTGAAGCTCTTAAACAAGGTGATACTGAGGCTTTTAAAGAGATTTTGATAGCGCACTTAGAAGCAAAGGTAAAAACCAGATCAGCTAAAGATCATGGTCTTTCTGCTCGCACAATGTATGAGGCGTTGTCTGGCAATGGAAACCCAAGTCTTAAAACTATTGCTAAACTAGTTCAGATGGCTTGCGCAGCTTAATTAAAACATCGACTTCATCAACGACAAATACAGCAATGCGAAAGATACATCCTATATTCTATAAAGCAGAAACTATACCAGTGAAATTATATCGTTCTTAGCTTGCTAAGATCAAAACGACTTAAGTAGTTCACAACGCCCATGACTCGCACACCGTTTTTATTTGAGTATTCTTTGACATTATTTTGAACCAACTGAATTTGAACGGATTCTTCAAAAAACTTATCAAATGCTTTAAAGCTTGGGGAAATTTCTGAATCAGACTTTTTGACTTCAATTAGAACTGGTGGCAGGCCTTTTCTTTTAATAAAAAAATCTATTTCCTTGGCGCCCTTTTGTTTTAAATAAAATAGCTCAGATTCAATTCCTAAAACTTCATTGAGGTAAAAAACTTCTTTTTTTAATGACAACGCTACGAAATTTTCAAGTTGTGCACCTGGGTCCTCATCGATTCGGGTATAATCAAAAAAATAGTACTTCGGTTCTTTAAGTACACTTCGGGCTATATTTTTCGAATACGGCATGATTTTAAAAACTAAAAAAAGATTTTCTAAGTGGCGCATCCATTTTTTAACAGTTTTTGAGTCTTTTTGTAAATCTGTAGCAACAGCATTACACGAAAATGGCGATGCAATTCGACTTCGAAGCATGGCCATGAGCAATTCAATGGAGCTAATATCACGAACATTCTCTGAAGAGACCAAGTCTTGTTTTAAAATTAAATCTGCGTGGCTTTTTTGCCAATTTAAATGGAAGCGTTTAGATTTTTCAAAAAATGGCTCGGGGAACCCACTATACTGCATTAATAAATCAAAATTAATTTGTGGAGTATTTATACTTTTAAGTTCTTTTAAATCTAATGGAAATAAATGAAAAGTAAAATGTCGGCCAGCTAGTGAATCACCCATTTTTTTTGCTATATCAAGCCTTGCGCTGCCTGTGACTAAGATCTTTTGATTCGTCGAATTCGTATCATAAAACCCTTTAAGCCATTTTTTCCAGTTTTTCATCTTGTGAACTTCGTCAAAAATTATAAGCTCTTTATCACGATTCCAGAGTTGTTTTAAAATTTGTATTTTGTCTTTATCTGAATCGTAATTTAGGTATTCAAATGTTTTTAGTATGTTTTTGGAAAATGTTGTCTTGCCGACTTGCCTTGGGCCTACAACGAGAACAATTTTTTTATTGAGGTCCTCTAAAACCGTTTTTTCTATAGATCTGACGATATTTCTCATATTGTCCATTTTGCACTGTATTCCTAAATAGTCAAGTCTTTTTCGGAATACAGTCCAATATGGACCGTTGTGGATGGGGCGAGATCGGGAAGCTTTTAAAGAGATTTTGATAGCGCACTTAGAAGCAAAGGTAAAAACCAGATCAGCTAAAGACCATGGTCTTTTTGCTCGCACGATGTATGAGGCGTTGTCTGGCAATGGAAACCCAAGTCTTAAAACTATTGCTAAATGAGTTCAGATGGCCTGTGCAGCTTAATCAAAACATCGACTTCATCAACGACAAATAAACCAATGCGAAAGATAGCATCAGCACTAATTCAAAAGTAAAGGCGATCTTTAGAAAACTGGATTTGGTTCGTGAAGACCACAAAATATAATACAGACTAGGTATTAAAATTAAAGCGCTTGATCCAAACATTTTTCCTAAATGAATAATACCATTTAAGCCGTAGTACCAAGCATATTGTTTCAATAAAACCATATAAACGATAAAATAAAATACAGATAAACTTTTAGTTAGATATTCAAAACCATGTTTAAAATGCCAAGGCCATTGATTAATAATAGTTATATTTTTTTGCAAATCTGGTTCCACATAAATAAAATTTTGTGATCTAAAAGCTGTTTTCGGATCAGTATCTTCAAGAACAAAAACATTTTTTGCTAACATCGGAACTAGATTTAGACTTCCCATGGTTTTAAATAAATTTTCTGATTTATTTTTGAAGTCTTTGTATTTAAATTCAGGATGATCGACAAACAAAGACAACCGTCCAGTAAAAGTATTAATTTTAATGAAGTACGTGTTGTCTTTAAGTATTAGTTCTAAGTGTTTAACCACTTAGTTATTTGATCATTTCTAATAATTTTTGTGTGTAAAATTCGCGGTAGCCTTTGTAGCCATTGATGAAATCATCTGTTGTGATTTCATAAGGGTAATCAGGCACGGCACCATTGTTTTCTACAGGAACGCCGTCTGGTCTAAAAAATAATGACCTAGTCATTGAAACGTTAATTTGCGAATAATTAAGTGGTGAATTTGAACTGACGTGGCCACCAGCACCCATTGTGCGTGTACCAATTAGCTTAACACGGCCGTAACCTTGTAACATCGCAGGAAAAGCGTCTCCGCCTGATCCTGATAGTTCGTCGATCGTCATAACGATTGGTTTTGTGTAAACTGTTAGATTTGGGGCTAACCATTCTTGGCCGTCTAAAGATGTAAAATCTGTCATGCGAATGCCTTTTTGCCATGACATTTTAAGTAAATCAGAAACTTTCTGAGTCATATCAAACCATGTTGTTAACGGATCAAGTTCAGCAACATATTTTTTGTATTCGAAATAATTTTCCTTATTCGCGACTAATTTGAAATACATCGGGCGGTAAGGTTTACTCATAAACAAACTAGCTAGTTTATTAACAAGGTCTACATAGCCACCGCAGTTGTGATCTTGATCGATCACTAAGCCAACAGTGTTTTTTTCCATGATGCCGATGACTTTTTCATACTGAGAAAAATTTTGCTCTATAGCAAAATTAGCACTCTCACCTTGAGGAGAATAATGTGGAATTCTGACGTAGCCCACGTTACCCTTTGCAGTCGGGTAGTAGTAAGACACAAATGGAACTGTTGAAACCATAGTTGCACCATCTGGAATAGCAATACGGGTAGTGCCAGAACAACGGTAAGAAACTTCGGATTGTGGTTCACCTAAAATAGAATCTAAATTTTCTTTAATTGATAGCGTCGCTAAATAAGTCGGACCTTTTTTGAAAGACTCTAAAGTTTCAGGGATCGCTGTACCAGTTTGCTCCCATGAAAAATCTTTTACTAATAAAGCGGCTGTGTCTTGTTGTTTAACAGTGATAGTGGCTGTGCCAGTTTGAATGGGAAGTCTGGCAGCACGACGAGACGTCAAAGCATAAGCCATTACACGGCGAAGAGTTTTATCAGTACCTTGACCAACATATTTTGATAAGTCTTTCATGATATCTTGAACAGGAATTCCGTTAATAGAAATCAGTTCATCACCTTTTTTAAAAGGGAAAGCTTCTGTATTTGGCTGCATAGGTTTAGCTGGTGTATCGATAAGGACTTTATTTTGAACTAATTCAACTGTGAACGGTAATGACGAACGCACATCAGTTGGAATTATTGCTGCGAAATGAGAATCTTTAAATTCAGCAACAAATTGATTAATGAGATAATAAAACTCTTCATTGTCTTTAGAGTTTTGAATTTTTGATAAGTAAGATACCTGTAATTGATCGATATCAATTTTTTTAATTGATTTTTTGTAATCTAAAGGCCCGTACGATGATTTAATTCGGCCGATTAATTGTTGAAAATCTAAAGTTTTTTCTTCAGCTGTTAACTGACCTGCAAAAGAAAATTGTGTGGCAAATAAGATGATAAAACCAAGGACTAATTTCATAAATGACTCCTCTAAAGCAGTACATTTAGAAAGAATTCGTGAAACTGTCAAAATTTATTACGATAAGTACGCTTCTTGAACTCGTTTGTCTTTAAGAAGGTCACTGCCTTTGCCACTTAATGTGACATTCCCAGTCTCAAGCACATAAGCGAAGTCTGAAACTTCTAAAGCAAGGCTGGCATTTTGTTCAATAACTAAAAGACCTAAGCCTTCGTTTTTTAGGGTCACAAATTTATCAAAAATTTGTTCAATAATAACAGGCGCTAGTCCTAGTGAAGGTTCATCAAGTAATAAATATTCAGGCTCGCTCATTAAAGCACGTGCGATAGCCAGCATTTGTTGTTCGCCACCTGAGAGCGTTCCAGCCATTTGATTTTTTCTTTCATCTAATTTCGGAAATAAAATAAACTGATGCTGAATAAGATTTTTAATTTTTTGCAGATCAGGGTTTAAGTAAGCCCCAATCATTAAATTATCTAACACTGTTAAGTTCGGAAATATGCCGCGGCCTTCAGGGCATAAAGCCATTTTAGATTGCAAACGATCAGCAGCTGAAAGGGTATGTATGGCTGTTTCTTGATTGTTTTGATTTTTTTTAATTGTACCCGTGGCAGGCACTAAACCAGCGATGGCTTTTAATGTTGATGTTTTACCTGCCCCATTACTGCCAATTAAAGTCGTGATTTTATTTTTCGCAAATTCAAATGAAACATTTTTAACCGCTTTAATATTTCCGTAACTGACACATAAATCTGAAATGATGATTTTATTACTTTGTTCAGACATTATGATCTCTTTCCAAGGTAAGCTTCAATCACCGCTGGATTTTTTTTCACATCAGCAGGGCTGCCTTCAGCGATTTTAAGTCCACGATTTAAAACCACTAAACGATCACAGATCGACATCACTAATTTCATATCGTGTTCAATCAGTAACACAGTTAGACTGAATTTATTTTTCACGAAATGAATTAATTTTTTGAGATCTTCGGTTTCTTGATGATTCATGCCTGCGGCCGGTTCATCTAATATCAAAAGTTTTGGCTTAGTCGCCAAGGCTCGAACGATTTCTAGTTTTCGTTGTAAGCCATAGGGCAAATTATTAGCTTCTTCATTTTGATATTGATCTAGGTTGAAAATTTTTAAAAGAGCTAAGCATTCATTCGTTAATAAACGTTCCTTTTCAATATAGGTTTTTGTTCTGAATAAACTTTCAAACCAACCTAAATCAATCGTTTGCTGTAAAGCTAATAACACATTATCAAGAACTGTTAATTGACCAAATAGACGAATATTCTGAAATGTTCGGGCAATTCCAGCTTTATTGATTTGATCAGGTGATAAAGCTGATATTTCTTTTTCATTAAACTGTATAGATCCTGAATCAGCTTGGTAAAATCCAGAAATCATATTAAATACAGTTGTCTTGCCAGCGCCATTGGGCCCTATAAGACCTAATAATTCATTTTTTGAAATATGAAAATCAACTTGATCGACAGCTTTGATTCCGCCAAAGCTAAGATTTAGATTTTTAATATTTAAAACGTGATTTGATTCAGTCGTCATTTTTCAAAAATCTCTTTTCGTCCCATTAAACCTTGGGGTCTTAAAATCATGACAAGAATTAATAAAATAGGAAATATAATCATACGTAAATCAATGCCACCAGTCGGTAGACTTCTTAAAACTTCAGGTAGTGCCGTTAGAATCATCGCTGATAAAACTGATCCTGACATTGAACCTAAACCACCAAACACAGCAAAAATAAGTATTTGCACAGACATGAGAAAACCAAATGTCGCAGGACTTATGTAACTAACATGATGGGCGTATAAGGCTCCGCCAACGCCCGCAAAAAAACTAGAAATCATAAATGCTGATCTTTTGTTTTTAGCAATGGGTGTTCCCATGACTTCAGCAGCGATTTCATTTTCATTAATGGCCCACAGATTTCTGCCAAACCATGAAATTTTTAAATTATACAAAACTAAAAAAGTAATAAATAAAAATATTCCCGTGATTGCAAATGACACTGTAAAGCTAGGCCAAGCGGTGATACTGCTATAACCCCTAGGGCCACCCACGTAATTCCAGTTTAAAATAACCACGCGAACAATTTCTGCAAAGCCAAATGTGACAATCGCTAAATAATCTCCACGTAATTTAAAAGACGGTAGTGATACAAGATATCCGGCAAAACTAGCTATTAAACCACCGATTAAAGCGCTAATTGGAATCATAAACCATTGGTGGCCAAAATATTCTTTTGTAATCACAGCCGATGTGTAAGCACCTAAGGCCATAAAACCTGCATGGCCTAGCGAAAACTGATTAGCAACGCCCGTGATAAAATTAAGACTTAATGCCATGATGGCGTTCACTAAAAAAGAAACAACTAATGATTGAATGTAAGAATTTAAAAAAAACTGACAAATTAAACCTATAACAACGAATGAAATAAAAAATAAAATTAATTTTTTAATCATAAGCTATATTTTCTCTTTTGTTTTTAGACCAAACAGTCCAGTGGGTTTTGCTAATAAAACTAAAATCAATAATGTAAATGATAAAGCTTCTTTGTACGTCGATGCGCCGTAACCAATAAGGTAATATTCACCAAGACCTAATAAATACCCGCCGACAACAGCGCCTGGAAGACTTCCGATACCACCAAACACAGCAGCCACAAATGAACTGGTTCCGATTTTTACACCCATCATAGGGTCAATCTTAGGGTATTTCATAGCGACAAGAACCGCTGCGATTCCAGCTAAGACAGATCCCGTAATAAATGTCGCAGAAATAATTTTATTAGAGTTAATACCCATCAGCGGCGCCATGTCAGGTCTTGAACTAACAGCGCGCATAGCACGGCCTGTTTGGGTTTTGTTAATTAAGTAACTTAAACCAATCAAAGACGAAAACGTCACAGCATAGATAATCAAATCAATCAGACGAATGCTAATGTCGTTAATTCTGAAAACTTCGATATCATTTAAAAGCGTAGGAAATGATTTCGGATCAGCACCAAAAACAATTTGGCCACCGAATTCAAAAAGAATACTGACACCAATCGCAGTGATTAAAACATTCATTTTTGGTGAATTACGAAGTGGTTTGTAGGCAAACTTTTCAACGCAGTAACCGATAAAGCCTGCAAATATCATTGCGGCTAAAAGTCCTATTGCAAAATTAATTGGGCTTGGTTCGCTGATGTTTAAATATTTCATCACGTAGTAAGTGCCAAAAGCGCCCATCATGTAAATATCAGAATGGGCAAAATTAATCATCGTTAGAATTCCATACACCATTGTGTAGCCCAATGCGATCAGTGCATAAACGCTACCGAAGCTGAGGCCATTTAATGTGTGCTGGAAAAATTCTTGCATGAGGACTCTTTAAGTAAAAAATTATTGCGGACTTACGCTGGTAATAAATTTGTAATTTGTGCCATCAACTTTAACAACCACTGCACTTTTAACCGCATCGCGATTTTCATTCATTGAGACATTGCCTGTAACACCTTTAAAATCTTTGATTTGCGATAAAGCTATACGGATATTATCAGACGTGATTTCAGGAGCATTTTTCATCGCTTCAGCCATCATGTAAGTCGCATCGTAAGCCAATGCGGCCATCACATCGGCACTTTCGTTATATTTTGCTTTAAAGTTTTTAACAAATTCAATTGTTTTTGGATCAGTTGATTCAGTCGTGTAGTGATTTGAAAAATAATGGCCGTTAATAGCTTCTTTAGCAATTTCAAAAAGTTTCGGAGACGACCAACCATCGCCGCCTAACATAACTTGCGCCATACTAAGCTCTTTAGCTTGTTTAGCTATAAGGGCAACTTCGTTGTAGTAACCAGGAACAAAAATCGCGTCAGGTTTTTTAGCTTTAATAGAAGTTAACTGAGATTTGAAATCCACATCACCCTCTTGGTAAGCAATATCATCAACAATTTCGCCACCGTTTTTGATCACTTCCGCTTTGAAAACATCAGCAAGACCCACAGAGTAATCGCTTTTAACGTCTCTTAAGATAGCTGCTTTTTTCATTTTCAAATTATTAATCATAAATTTAGCCATAACTTGGCCTTGGAAAGGGTCAATGAAACAAGCCCTGAAAATAAAATTTCCAACTTTTGTCACATCGGGATTTGTCGCCGACGGTGTAATCATTGGAACTTTGTTTTCTTGCGCAATACCTGCACCAATTTTTGAACGACCAGATGTGATTTCACCGATAAGTGCAACAACACCATCTTGATTAATTAAACGTTTAACTACTGAAAGTGTTTCGTTATCATCAGATTTGTTATCGTAGTTAATATGTTTAATCATTTTACCTTTGATCCCGCCGGCTTTATTGATTTCTTCAATAGCCATTTCAATTCCGCGTTGTTGGTAAATGCCGAAAGTCGCTGTAGCACCAGTGTTTGAGCTATAGCTGCCTAATAAAATTTCGTTATCATTTTTTTTCTTTGTGCATGAAACAGAAAAAACAGTGACCAAAAATAGTGTTAATGACAGAGATAAAAATCTTTTCATACAAACCTTTCGTGAAAGTTAAAAACTAACTAGCTAAATTCTCAACTCATTTCACTAAACAGAAAGTAATCTGGCAAGTTGAATCAGTGCGGAATCTTCAGGTTTTTCATTCTGCGTGACAATATCTAAAGACATTTCGATCACTTTGCCACCTTGCATACCAACCATAATATTGGCTTTACCTGAAAGTAGCGCTAGGACCGCTTCGCAGCCTAATCTAGAAGCTAAAATACGATCATGGGCAGTGGGGCTTCCACCGCGTTGCTGATGACCTAATATGCAAACTTTAGCATCTAAACCTGATTTTTTACGAATGGCTTCAGCTAGATCGTAAGATCTGCCTGGCTTTTGGCCTTCGGCAGTAATCAGAATACTGCTGGATTTACCTTTAGCTCTTGAATCTTTTAATTTTTCTATAATTTTATCTACAGGCACAACATTTTCGGCGGTTAAAATATCTTCGGCTCCACCTGAAATACCAACAGCAGAAGCAATATGCCCAGAATTTCGTCCCATCACTTCAACAATAAAAATACGATCATGGCTATCTGCCGTATCACGAATTTTATCAATGGCAGAAACAGCTGTGTTAATGGCTGTATCAAAACCAATTGTATCATCAGTGCCAAAAATATCGTTGTCGATTGTTCCTGCGATACCGATGACAGGAATTTTATGTTCAGTGTACAAGGCTTGTGCCCCGCGAAACGAACCATCTCCGCCGATACAAATAAGTCCATCAATGTGTTGAGCATTTAAAAAACTAGCTGCTCTAGCGCGAACTTCAGGCTTGTGAAAATCAAGTGACCGGCCTGTTTTTAGCATTGTGCCACCACGTTGAACGATATTGGCCATGTCTCTGGGATTTAATTTAATTATTTTTTGTTCGATCATTCCCACATAGCCATGCTGAATGCCCATGATCTCTACATTTTTACTGTGAGCAACTCGGACAACTGCTCTGATCGCGGCATTCATTCCTGGTGCGTCACCGCCACTTGTGTAAACAGCTATTTTTTTCATTTGAAAAACCCGCCTTCATCGTTAATATCCGCATAAATCTACCAATAAAGAAATAATCTTTCAATTTCTATTGCCGCATCCAAAAATATTTAAAATTGTATTTAAGCACTGCGGAAATAAAAAAAAGCCGAGATTTCTCTCGGCTTTTTTTATTTTAACTTTGTTTAAGTTAAAAACTAACTACTTAACTAATGCTTTAAATTCTGCGCCAGCGCGGAATTTTGGAGCCCAAGCTGCAGGAATTTTGATTGCTTTTCCAGTTTGTGGATTGCGACCAGTGCGAGCTTTACGTTTAGCTTTAGTAAATGTACCAAAACCAACAAGTTTAACGTCATCGCCTTTTTTAACAGTTTTTTTAACGTTGCTGATGAAACAGTCTACAACGTTTTCACATTGTGTTTTAGACATTTTAGTTTCAGTCGCCATTTTTTCGATTAATTGCGCTTTGTTCATAAGATCTCCTTCTTGAGACTGGCGGTTAAGCCATAAGTTGTTGTGACATCCTGTTGCGTTGCAAATCATCCGTGATGTTGTCATCACAAAACAAAAAATTGATTTCGTCAACACGTAATCTGTAAATATTTTTTTAGGTCGTCGACAAATGATATTTAACGCTAGTGACGATGACATTTTTTTTGTAAATCAACGACAACTTAATCAACCATGCTGTTTGATTATGTAAAAGCTGATGATACAATTTTGCAGTTACAAATTCAGGGAATATCACAGTGATAAACTCTGTTGGATGTTCTTTTCTAACTTGATCAATAAAGTCTAAAATAGGCTCTGATATTGAACGATATGGCGAATCCAAAACATAAAGTTGCATGTCAGGAAACTTGGCAGTCCAAGACTCCATCATTCTTTGAGCTGATGCGTCGTCGGTCTTAACAAAACACACACGAAGATCTGTACTAACACTTTTTCCGTAACGAATTGCGTTCATGACGCCCAAATGCAAGCCAGATATAGGAATCACAACAACGTTGTCAGTGATCTTATCACAAACAGGTATATCATAATGTGACTGCGAAAGTTCACGTGCAAACATCACGTAGTGAACATGTATACGATGAAACGCGTAAACGATGATTGGGATAATTACAAAAACAAGCCATGCTCCTTGTAAAAATTTAAATGAACCAATCACTATCAGAACACACGCTGTTGCGATCATGCCAGTGCCATTCATAATCATTGAAGGGATCCAATTTTTTTCACGCAATCGCCAGTGGTGCATCACCATACCGGCCTGTGAAAGAGTAAACGACAGGAATACGCCTACAGCATAAAGCGGAATTAGTGAATGCGTGTGTCCTTTAAAAAATATAACTAAGCCGATAGCGCCAAGTGATAAACCAATAATACCATTTGAAAAAACCAGACGATCACCAACGCTTGCAAGTTGTCTTGGTGCGTACTTGTCGATTGCTAATAAAGAAGATAAGCGCGGAAAATCCGCATAGGCTGTTGAAGCCGCCATAAATAAAATCAAGAAAATTGAAACCTGCACAAAATAAAAAGCGACGCCATGGCCGAACACAGCTTGGGTTAAGCTTGAAATCAATGTGACGCCTTCAACTTTGGTGATGTCATAAGAATTCACTAAATAAGTAATCCCTGCGAACATGCTTCCTAAAATAAAAATCATCATCATTAACGTTTTATTCGCATTTTTTGATTGTGGATGTTTAAACAGTGGAATCCCATTTGAAATGGCTTCAATGCCGGTTAAGGCCGTACAGCCTGACGAAAAAGCTTTAAGAATCATGATCAAACCCAGATCTGGTAAGTTATTCAGTAACACGGCATGGGGTTGAATCGTAACATCTTCAGGGCCTTTGATAAATCCAACGGCCATCAAGACAAAAATAGAAAATATAAATATATAAGTAGGAATTGCAAAAATAGTCGCTGAATCTTTAACTCCGCGAAGACTTAAAACCATCAATAATAAAATAATCCACACCGCTGTAAAAACCTGAACTGACTGCATAGCAGGGAATGCAGAAACTAAATTTTCTACACCCGCCGACACCGACACGGCTACTGTTAATGTGTAGTCAATCAATAGGGCTGCGCCAGCAACAAGGCCTGCACCAGTTCCTAAGTTTTCTTTGGCAACGATGTAAGCGCCACCACCATTAGGGTAAGATACAATAGTTTGGCGGTAAGACAAAGTGACGATGAACATTAAGCCAAGAATAGCTAAGGCAATGGGTAAAGACCACATCGTTGCTAAAGCGACTCCGGTAAAAGATAGGGGGATAATAATTTCTTCGGTGGCATAGGCTATAGATGAAAGTGCATCAGCTGAAAGTAAGGCTAAAGCTTTCCATTTCGGAATCAATTCATGGGATTGTTGCGAACTGTGCAGCGGATTACCGATCAAAAGACGACGAATTTTCGAAGCAAACATGAAAGCTAACCCCAGTTATAAATTAGGCCAAATTTAGCTTAATTTTTAAATTTGTTTTTAAAGACTACTCTTGTTGTTTTCGATCCGCAACAGTTGTTGAGTCAGCGTCATTTTCAGCTTTTTCAAGCTCTGTGTAGAGCTGCTCAAGTTCTTTTTCGTTATAATCTTGTGGTTGAACAGGGACTTTGTAGTTTTCAGAAGCCCAAGCACCTAAGTCGATGATTTTACATCGCTCTGAACAGAATGGACGGTGGGGATTGTCTATTGAATAAAATATTAAAAGCCCGCATTGCGGGCATTTAACTTGTAACTTTTGGTCAGTCATTTATTTGTTTATATACCGCAATTTAAAGTTCTGCAACGAGTGAATGTTCCTTGTGCAGCGGGTACATCTTGAACCTTAAAGATAAAGTTTAATGTCGAACTTTCAACTTTACCTTGTGGAACTTCAATCGTTAATTTTGTACGGTTATAACCTGTGTTGTAATCGCCGTAACCATTAGCAGAAAAACCAGTGCTGTTGTTAATTGCTGATACAGCCATTTCTAAACGAAGTGGATTTCTAACTGCACCAAAATATTGTTTTGGATCTGGAATATAAATACCAGTCGCCATACCTAAAGCCGCGCCTAATAATCCGTAGCCAGATGGTAATTGTGCAGAGTAGTTGTAATATTGGTTATATCTTGGTTGAGCAATAATCGTAGCCAGTAAACTGTTAGCTCCTGTTGGTGGGAATTGAATAATCATATCCATAGATCCACCGATATATGAATCGCATGAAGCTTGTCCGTAGTTATTCGCTGCGCGATCACAAACACCCATAGCTAATTTAAAGAATTCACGCATTTTAGAACCGTTTACTACTCTTAATGAAGATGTTCCAGAATATGTATCAGCATAAAAACCATTTGAATATTGATAATTGGCTGCTCCAACATAACCGCCGTTGTTGTAACAACCGCCGTTGACGTAGACAGATCCGTAGGCGCAGGCACCAACAGCGGAACTGTCGTTATTCCCTTTATTACAGCTTGATAATAAGCCAGCTGCTAGTACTAAACCTAAAATAGATATTAAATGTTTCATAAGGGACTCCTCTATATATTGTAGTAACTACAATTCCTGAACCAAAAAAAGGCCTATTCAGAATGAATATACAGAGCGATAGGGGATATTGACCTGTCGAAGTTTTTAACAGCGCCGAGAAGTGGCTGGCACCTTTAGACCTTACGCAGCGAAAGGTGCCAGCCACCTAGAATAACCACATACTTCATAGATATGGAAAATAACATCGATCAACATTGGACTGAAATTTCACAACGACTACTGTGGAAAAAACCATGGAAAACTCTGAAAGAGGTTTCGTTTCAAACGCCTGTCAGTATTAAGTGGTATCTAGACGGTGAATTAAATGTCTCTGAAAACTGCATCGATAGACACCTTGAAAAGAATGCAAACAAAACAGCAATTATTTGGGAACCCGATAGTCCACTAGAACAGGCCAAAAAAATAACTTATAAAGAACTTCACCAACATGTTTGCCGAATGGCGAATGTTCTTAAAAAACATGGAATCAAAAAAGGTGATTTTGTCACGATCTACATGCCGATGATTCCTGAGGCCACCTATGCGATGCTAGCGTGCGCGCGCATTGGCGCAGTTCATTCGGTGGTTTTTGGAGGATTTTCACCAGATTCTTTATCTGACAGGATTAACGATTGTGATTCAAAATTTGTGATTACAGCTAATGAAGGTCTTCGTGCAGGTAAAACGATTCCGCTTAAAAAAAATGTGGATGAAGCCCTGAAGAAAGCAAAAACTGTTGAAAAAGTTCTTGTTATCCACAGAACAAAAAATGAAACATCAAAAACGGATAAAGATTTAATCTATGAAGATGAAATTGAAACAGTATCAGATCAATGCGACGCTGTGGTCATGAATTCAGAAGATCCATTATTTATACTGTATACATCAGGATCAACGGGAAAACCTAAAGGAGTTCTGCATACGACAGCAGGGTATTTAGCTTACGTCAGTTACACTCATGAAAAAGTTTTTAATTATAAGCCGAATGACATCTACTGGTGCACTGCTGATGTGGGTTGGGTCACAGGTCACAGCTACATTGTTTACGGGCCATTGGCGAATGCAGCGACAACAGTTTTATTTGAAGGAGTTCCTAATTACCCAACAGCATCACGGTTTTGGGAAGTGATTGATAAACATCAAGTTAGTATTTTTTATACCGCACCCACTGCGATCAGATCGTTGATGCGTGAAGGTCTTGATCCAATCAAAAAAACATCGCGAAAATCTTTGCGTGTTTTAGGATCTGTCGGTGAACCGATAAATCCTGAAGCCTGGCTTTGGTATTCAAAAAATATCGGGGATGATCGCTGTCCCGTGGTCGATACATGGTGGCAAACGGAAACAGGCGGAATACTAATTTCAGCGATCGCATTTGAAACAAAACTTGAACCGGGTTCAGCGACATTACCGTTAAAGGGAATTACGCCGTTGATCCTTTCGCTAGAAGGAAAAATATTAGACGGCGTATGCGAAGGTGTTTTAGTGATTGCTGATTCATCGCCAGGACAAATGCGAACTGTATATAAAGATCACAAACGCTTTGAAGAAACTTATTTTTCAACCTACAAGGGGTATTATTTTACTGGTGATGGATGCAAACGAGATGAGAATGGTTACTATTGGATCACGGGCCGCATTGATGATGTGATTAATGTGTCGGGCCACAGAATTGGAACTGCAGAAATTGAATCAGCCCTGGTCGCCCATCAACAAATTGCAGAAGCCGCAGTGGTGGGTTATCCCCATGATATTAAAGGGCAAGGTATATACGCTTACGTCACTGTGAAAAATGGAATTGCAACCACAGATGAACTTAAACAAGAATTAATCCAGTTTGTAAGAAAACAAATTGGCCCTATCGCAACGCCAGATATCTTGCATTGGGCGCCACAATTACCTAAAACTAGATCAGGAAAAATCATGCGAAGAATTCTTCGTAAGATTGCAGAAAACCAAACGGATAACTTAGGGGATATATCAACCTTGTTAGATCCTTCAGTTGTCGAACAGCTTATTCATAGTAAGCCAACGTAAGAAAGACTTTCGTATGAAAAAAATAATTTTATTGTTTGTGATGTGTTTGCAAAGTATTGCTTTTGCACAAGCGATCCAAAAATTAGAAATTGATGTGATTGATCAAGGTTTTACTTCATCAAGTAAAGTAGTCATCACCGCTGATGAAATTAAAAAATCACAAATTAACAATTTAGCTGTTTTATTGTCAGCTAAAGCTAACATCGCTATTTCACAATCTAACTTCCAACCGAATTCAATTTTTATTCGTGGAGGAGACTCTAGCCATGTTTTATTTTTAATTGATGGTATTCCTTTTTACGATGCGGCCAGTATTCAAAGAACGATTAGTTTAAATGGTTTAAACTTAAGAAATATTAAACGCATCGAAGTCATCAAAGGCAGTCAGTCTGTGCTTTACGGCGGTCAGGCCTTGTCAGGTGTTATTAAAATTGAAACCTTCCCTAAAGAAGTTGTCACAACTGGCGATGTTGTTATTCAAGGTGGAGAAAATTTTGGTGAAGTCGTTGGTAGTTTACAAGTCAAGTTAGACGATAAAACCGCTGTGGCAGCATCAGCAAAATTTGTTAACCAATATAATCCTTCACCAGTTGATGAATCAGACAGAACGTACCCTCAAAAAATTGGAGCCGTTGATTACGCAGTGATTAGAAAAATAAATGATTCGGGTTTAGAAGTTATAGCAAAAGCACAATATTCTGAAGAACAAAGCGAAATCGCTACATCGAATTTTGCAACTTTTAAAGCAATAGATACTAAAAATTTCTTTGTCACTAATAGATCAAAAGTTATTTCGACTGTTATTCGTGATGAGGACGCGTTTAGTATTTCATTGTCAACACAAGCCGTAGAAAGAAATTTTTTTCAAAAACCTCAGTTTGATGTTTTATTTAATACTGGTGGTGACGACTACTACGAAGGCGTTTTAAATACAGCGCGTGCCGATGGTTATGTTATTAACAACGACAAATTATCTGTCCTTGTGGGTTTAAGTTATATTCATGAATCACTCAGTTATGTCACCAGGTCGACAGCTAGTGGATCTACAGCCACAGATAATTCTAATCAATATGAAGGGGTTTACACTAAAGCTAACTTTGCAGTGTCTGATGATCTCAAACTAGAAGCTGGATACAGAAAAGAATTTAACAAGCTTGATGAGTTATCTGACACATTTCAAGTTGGTGCGCATTTACTACAACTTGTTAAATTAGAATATTCGACAGGATTTAAAACCCCGTCATTATCGCAATTATATAGCTCTTACGGAAATCCAAACTTAGAAGCAGAAAAAGTTAAAACTTATTCAGCTGCTATTGAAAAACAACTGACAGAAGATGTTCTTATTTCAGTCACTGCTTTTGATACACGATTTTCAAATTTGATTTTGGCGCGAGGGGCTCAACCGAATCAGCGTTACGAAAATGTATCTGAAACGCACACACGCGGGGTTGAGGGCTTCTTCGGACTATTTATTCCCACGGCTGATTTAGCTTTGCAATTTTCAGTAGGTTATCAAGAACCTAAAGATTTATCGACGGGTAATTGGCTTGATAAAAGACCAATGAGAACAGCTTCGATTAAAGCTAACTTAGGTTTAGGAGATCAAGTTGATTTCGGTCTTGAGGCCATTCACACAGGTAGCCGTCGTGACCGTGCCGGAAGTCAGTTTGTAACATTAAGTTCATATACGTTGTTACATTCAACTATTAACGTGCAATTAAGTTCTGAGCTGTCAGTGTTTGCCAGAGCAGAAAACATCACTGATGTTCAATATCAACCTTCGTTTGGATACTATGTCGATGGTGTTATTGCACGCGTTGGTATGAATTATAGATTTTAAAACCAGGCTGTGTCTCATAATAATAAGCTTGCTTAACAATGCTCCATAAATAGTCGACTATTATGGAGTATGATCCGAAGATTGTTAAAGCCTTCAAATAATTCAAGTTTTTTTATATTTGGGGCCAGAGGCACGGGTAAATCGACATGGGTTAAACAGCAGTTTTTGCCAAAAATATCGAAAATTTTTTATACTATGATCTTTTAGATGATGAAATAGAAGAACGCCTATCGAAGAATCCAGATTTGCTTAAAACTGACCTTTCAGTTTTAAAATTAAAGCCTGAATGGGTTATTATCGACGAGATACAAAAAATTCCACGACTTTTAGACGTGATTCATTCACTCAGCGAAAATAAAAAAACAAAATTTATTTTGACGGGTTCTAGTTCACGCAAGCTTAAAAAAGCTGGTGCAAATTTATTAGCGGGTCGTGCTTTTGAGTATAGATTATTCCCATTTAGTTATACGGAGCTTGGTGAAAAGTTTAAACTTGAAGATTATTTAAATTTTGGTGGGCTGCCCGCGGTATTTGGCTTTAAAAATGTTGCTGATAAAATTAAATATCTAAAAAGCTATATTAGTACTTATGTTAAAATAGAAATACAGATGGAGCAGCTTTTAAGAAAATTAGACCCGTTTAGACAATTTCTTGAATTAGCGGCCCAAATGAATGGTAGACCATTAAATTTTTCTAAAATTGGACAGTCTGTCGGAGTAGATGCTAAAACAGTTATTAACTATTATCAAATTCTTGAAGAAACTTATATAGGCTTCATATTGCCTGGCTATCATACGTCACTTAGAAAAAGTATTTTAATGACACCAAAGTTTTATTTTTTTGATATCGGCGTGAAGCGTGGCT
Source organism: Bdellovibrio sp. (assembly GCA_043721535.1). GTDB lineage: Bacteria > Bdellovibrionota > Bdellovibrionia > Bdellovibrionales > Bdellovibrionaceae > Pseudobdellovibrio. The sequence goes on from JAYSQO010000046.1 coordinate 21,964, forward strand.
TGGAAAAAGCATTGAACTCTGATGTTGTACCAAAGACATCATACTACGGTGAAGTGTTTGAGCACTTTATAATTAATGAATTTTATAAAATGAACCAATACTCAGAAACGGATTTTGATTTAAGTTATTTTACAACAAAAGAGGGCTCTGAAGTTGATTTGGTTTTAACTTTAGGTAAGCAAAAGACTATTTTTATTGAAATTAAATCCTCTGACTCTGTAGACGAAGTTGAAGTCAAAAAATTAGCAGCGCTGATATCAGGAACTAAGATCAAAGGCTATTATCTATCTCAAGATAAAATGGCACAAGTTAGACACGGTATTCGTTGTTTACACTGGACAGAAGGCTTAAAAGAAATATTCTCATTATGAGACACTCTAAATTATTCTCAGAATATGCCGATAAGTAGATCATGAAAAGTATTGTTATCAAATTAGCATTTGTGACCTTGTTTTTAACGGGCTGTTCGCCGTTTGGTAATCAATCATTAGTCGAACAAATTTCACGGGCTATTGAGGCCGTGATACAGAAAACTTCGACATCTGTTATATCAAGCGCTTCAAGCACACTAACTGTGCCTCAGTTTCCGATTGAAGGTGAATTTAAGGTTACTCACAGTGTGGGTGATCAATACCAACAAGAAGTCAGTGGTACTATCGCTGTTGCCAGCGGAACATTAACCCCTACAGGTTATAAGGTATTTTCTTCTATTCAGGGCGCCCAAGTTCAGTAGTTGGCTGAGTTGTCGTTTCTCTAGTTAATAAATACAATTTAATCCCGCAGACAATAGCCACAAGTGCGCTAATGATTTGTGATATGCTTAATCCAGCAATAAATGTTCCGCGATCGTCGGCTCTGTAAAATTCAACAATAAATCGGGCAGAAGAACTTAAAATTAGCCATGTCATAAAAACAAAACCATCAACTAAGGTTTTTTTGAATTTCTTTTTTTCGATGTAAATAATAAATGATAGAACTAATAGCTCACTAAAGAGCATATACAACTGTGTCGGGTGTTGATTTTGAATAGCCCATGGCAGTGCGCAGGATTTGCCGTAGCAACAGCCTTCAAAAAAACAACCTAAGCGACCTAGCATGTACGTCAGTGATAAAAATGGAGTTAGAAAATCGGCCCAAACTAAAAAACTTTCTTTTTTAAGTCGAATAAAAAGATAACTTGCTGCCAGTGATCCTAAAAACCCGCCATAATAAACAAAACCCCCATTCCAGAACTTGATTGTCTCTACAGGGAATAATAAATAATATTCGGGCTCTTCATAAAATATATGAAACAGCCTGGCGCCTAAAAAACCACTGACTAAAATAATCAGTAATAAGTCATAACCAAACGTTGGTGCATTTTCTTTGTTTTTATTTTCAGGGTGTTTGCTGTGGCCAAACCACAAAATACTTAAACACAGCGAAAAAGAAATAATCAGATAAAAAGTCGGTATATTAATAAAGCCAAGATTGATAAATGGCTTCAATGGGCTTTTTCCTTAGCATCTGATTTATCAGTTAATATAAAATAGATCAAAGTAAACACACCGCAAACAATGGCCACATCGGCAAAATTAAAGGCAGGCCATGAATGTTTATTGTAAAAATGGAAATCAATAAAATCGATCACGTATCGATATTGAACACGGTCTAAATAATTACCGAGAGCACCACCAAAAACAAATGACAACGCAACAATTTGTCTGGTTTGTTTAGGGTGTAGTCCCCATAAGATATACAAAATCAAAGCGCAGGCAAAGGGTGGCATGCTTAAGAAAAATATTTCTCTGAATTGCGTAGGTGTTTGTGCTAAAAAGCCAAAGGCGGCTCCGAAATTTCTGACATAAGTTAAATTGAAAAAATTTTCGACGACAGTCACTGATTCGTGTAGCTGAAACCGAGTATGCACCAAAACTTTTGTGATTTGATCAAGTGCTATAACTAAACCTGAAATCGTCAAAAGTAATGTCAGTTTATTTTTCATTAGCTTAATGCCTCTGTTGTGACGCTTGCTAAGGCCTCGACACATTTCGGGCAAACACCCAATGTTTTTTCAGCTGTTGAAATCGCATCAGAATAAACCCAGCAGCGCACACATTTTTCACCAGTGGCTTTAGTTGCTGTTACACTTAAGGGCCCTTTGGTTAATTTCACTTCAGAAACAATAAAGAATTCACGCAAATTGCATTTTGCATGGCTTTTGTTTAGTTTTTCTAAAGCTTCAAAGGCTGCGCCGTCAGCTTGAATAGATAACTGGGCTTCAAGACTGGCTCCAATTGTTTTAGCGGTACGAAGCTCTTCCAATTTCTTTTGTGCATCTGATCTGATTTTTAGAAGTTCATCAAATGTCACATCAAGATCAGAGGCCTCCCAAGCTTTGTTTGCTTTCGGGAATGACTCTAGAAGTACCGAATCCAGTTTTGTTTCTTGAGAGTACGAGTACGATTCTTCAGCTAAGAAAGTCAGTATCGGTGCCATCATGCGAATTAATGCCGATGTCGTATGATAATAAACTGTTTGCGAAGCTTTTCTTTCAGTGCCGTTATGCTTCCATGTGTACATGCGATCTTTTAAAATATCCATGTAAGTCGCAGACAACGTCACAGTGAAAAAGTTATTTAATAAGTGATAAACTTTATAAAATTCATAAACTTCGTAGGCTTTTGTCACATCAGTAATTAATTTATTTAATTGATGCATCATCCAACGATCAATCATCGGCATTTTTTCAACAGGAACCATTTCTGTTTTTGGATTGAAATCAGATATTGAACCTAATAAAAATCTCATGGTGTTACGAATTTTACGGTATGTTTCAGTCACGCGGGTTAATTCTTCTTTACCGCAACCGACATCAGTTCCGTAATCACCATAAGACGCCCATAAACGAATAATTTCTGATCCACTTTGTTTCGTGATCTCGTTCGGATCAACAACGTTACCTAATGACTTACTCATTTTGCGACCTTGGGAATCATTCACAAAACCATGCGTGATTAATGCTTTAAACGGTGGTTTACCCGTAGTCGCCATGCTTGAAAGCATCGATGTATTAAACCAACCACGATGTTGGTCAGACCCTTCTAAATAAATATCAGCAGTGGTATTTTTATAACCACGCTTACTTTGTACAGCTGCATGACAAACACCAGAATCGAACCACACATCTAAAATATCACGGCTACTTTTGTATCCGGGTTTTCCAACAATTTTTTCAGCAGGAGTTGTATAAAATGCTTCGATACCACCAGCTTCAACAACATCTGCAGCACGCATCATCACATCATAATCTGCTAAAGGTTCACCAGTTTCTTCGTTATAAAAAATAGGAATAGGCACGCCCCAAATTCTTTGACGTGATACACACCAGTCTGGACGATTCTCTATCATGGCTTTAAAGCGGGCTTTACCCCATTCAGGAAAAAACTGAACATCATCCATGGCCTTTAAAGTATTTTTTCTGATTTCTGTATTTTCTTGATCAATACCAATAAACCACTGTGCCGTTGTTCTAAAGATCAGCGGAGTTTTTGATCGCCAGCAGTGCGGGTAACTATGAACAAATTCAGAAAACTTTAAAAGATGACCTGACAATTTTATTTTTTCAATAATTAGCGGGTTGGCTTTGAAAATGTTTTGCCCTTTCATTTCAGGGTAATCATCATTGAACTGTCCTGATTCATTCACCGGACATAATACAGGAAGATTATACTTAAGACCGACTTTAAAATCGTCTGCACCATGACCAGGGGCTGTGTGAACGCAACCTGTGCCCGCTTCAGCTGTGACATGTAATCCAAGCACAACAATTGATTTACGATCCAAAAACGGATGGTGGGCTTCAGTTAATTCTAAATCGATGCCTTTGTGTTTTGAAATTAAATTTAAAGTAAAACCAGTTTCTTTTTCAAAATAATCTTTAAGACTTTCAGCGATGACAACATTTTCAGAAAAAGAATTTCCGTTAGGCAATGTACCTGTTGCAGAAAAAACCCCGTAGTCTAATTCAGGATGTAAACAAATCCCCACATTGGCTGGTAATGTCCAAGGTGTTGTTGTCCAGATTACGTAAGATGTTTTACCTTTTGGATTTCCTAATTTTTTTAATGTCTTTTCATCAGTAATATCAAATTTCACATAGATCGATGGTGATTTGTGGTCATGATATTCAACCTCTGCATCAGCTAAGGCTGTTTTTAAAATCCAATTCCAGTAAACGGGTTTAACACCTTGATAAATCACACCGCGTTTGTAAGCCCTGGCAAATTCACGAACTTCTTCGGCTTCATATTGTTTAGACATTGTTAGATAGGGGTTTTCCCAATCAGCTAATACACCTAAACGTTTAAATTGTTCACGTTGGTGATTCACCCATTTTTGCGCTTCATCTCGGCACAGCGCTAAAATTTCTTGATCAGTTTTTTGTATTTTTTTATCTGCAAGATCTTTCATAACCTTATGTTCGATCGGAAGACCATGACAATCCCAACCTGGAATAAACGGAGCTGAATACCCCTGCATGTTTTTATATTTCACAATAAAATCTTTTAAACATTTATTAAGTGCATGACCAATATGAATTGAACCGTTAGCGTAAGGAGGACCATCGGGCAAAGTAAAACCCGGGCCATTTTTATTTTTTTCCTGCATTTGTTGATAGACCTGATTTTTTTCCCAGCCAGCAATGATTTGTGGCTCTTTAATTGGAAGATCACCCTTCATCGGAAAAGCAGTTTGCGGTAGGCGAATTGTATTTTTATAATCAGGTGTATTTTGCATCCGGAGAGGTTAGCAGAGGCTGTGCTAGGAAGGTAGCTTTGTCACTAGGTGTTTAAGCAAATAGAGTTTAGTAAAACTTAAGATAATTTCTTAAATTGTCTGATACCTAAGGCCACAAGAGCTCTTAAAGCCTCTTGTTCAGAGCTTAAATTCAGTGTTTCACGGACCAGTTGGATGGCTTTAAGCGTGTCTGTATCGAAATTTAAATCCTGCCTTGGTAGCACAGTTTGAGGAGTCGGCAAAGGCGTTGGCTGAGTCATCGACGGCATTGGTTGAAACTCGCCGATCATGTTCGCTAAAGATTTAAGTTCTTGTTTAAAGTTCTGAATACTAGGGGCTTCTAGGGAAGCTTCGCCGTTACGTTGCGCTTTAAGATACAAACTGACTAAAATATTTTGGTCTTGGGCAATGCCCTTCACTGATTCATTTTGCGTTAAAAGCCAAGCATAGGCTTTTTGCAAAGTTTCTTTAGTGTAAGCTTGTGGTGGTAATGGATTCACTGGCATCAGGAGGTCAACGCTAGTGAATTCGCTGGTTTCAGTCAACAGGAGAACTGTTTTGCAAACTGCAAAATAAAATCGATCAATTATTAATCAACTACTGGTCAAGCTTAATTTCTGCATAGTCTTTCGCCACGATTCCGTACTTCTCGATTTTGCGAAGTAATGTTTTCTTTGGAATGTTAGCGTGCAAGGCCGTTTGATTAATTTTACCTTTAAAAGTTTTCAAAGCCTTGATTATAAACTGTTTTTCAAACTCTTCTTTTTGCACGTTGAAATCTAATGGGCCTGTTGAACCAGAGATTGAACTCAATAATTCATTGCTTAAGTCCTCGTCGCCCTCGTCAGCAAGAGCTGAGTCAATAGATAAATCATCATCTTCATCGCTTAAATCTGCGCCTAATGAAGTAGCAGAAATTTTTAGACTTTCAGTTTGACTTTGAATTTTGTCCATATCGTCGATCAAACTGATTCCAGCAGCTAGAAGAACCGCTTCTGGTAAGCTTCCCAAGGAAATACTGTTTGATGATTCAAGAACGAAAGAATGTTCAATAACGTTTTCAAGTTCACGAATATTTCCTGGCCAATTATATCTTTTTAAAGCAGCCAGTGCTTCCTTTGTAACGCCAGTGATTTTTTTACCATGAACTTGATTGAATTTTTTAACAAAAATATTAATCAGAACATCTAAGTCATCTTTTCTGTCATTTAATTGTGGCAAATAAATAGGAACCACGTTTAAACGATAAAATAAATCTTCTCTGAACTGTCCTGTTTTCATCATCTCTTCAAGTGGGCGGTTCGTCGCTGCAATAATACGAACATTTGTCGGAATTTCGCGGTTAGAACCAACCGGAGTAAATAATTTTTCTTGTAATACACGTAAAATCTTAACTTGCATCAGTTGTGGCATATCGCCGACTTCATCCAGGAACAAGGTGCCACCTTCAGCAAACTGAAACTTACCAATTTTTCGTTGATCAGCTCCGGTGAATGATCCTTTTTCATGACCAAATAGTTCTGATTCAAATAAATTTTCAGGAATCGCTGAACAATTGATAGCAACGAATTTTTCATCTTTGCGGGCTGAATTAAAATGCACAGCTTTGGCGACAAGTTCTTTGCCAGTTCCTGAAGCTCCGCGGATTAAAACCGGAGTGTCGACTTTAGCTAACTTGTGAATCACGTTAAAAACTTTTTGCATTTGTGAAGTATTACCGATGATTTTACGACCCTCATCAACAAACACTGGCGAAGAAACAGCTAAATTAGAAATCATACGGTGGGCCTGAATGGCTTTATCAATTAGGGCCACAAGGTCATCACCAGAAATAGGTTTAGATAAAAAGTTATAAGCACCATCTTTAACAGCCTGAACAGCCACTTCGACTGTAGCGTGCGCAGTTAACATCAGGACGATGATGCCTGGGTCGATCTCTTTGATCGCACGCAGGGCGTTTAAACCGTTCATGCGTGGCATATCCACATCAAGAATAATGATATCGTAAATACGTTTTGAATTGTCTTGTGATTTAACTTTTTCTAAAGCGTTAACGCCGTCAAAAGCCTCTTCTACAGAGAACCGTTTTGTTGACTCTAAAGCCGTGCGCACAGAAAACCTTTGTGCCTGATCATCATCAACGACTAAAACTTTTAACATAACGTACCCCGTAGTGAATTGTTAACTTTAGCAACTTATTAGCGCCCTAATTATTCAGAAAAAGTTCGACTGTAAAATGTGAACCTTGTTCGGGTTCACTGTGGACAGTGATCTGACCTTTATGGAGCTGTACAAAGTACTGTGCAAGATACAGGCCCAGCCCAGAGCCCTTAATTGTTGAGGTTTTAACGTTACTAGTGCGAAAAAATTTCATGAAGATGTTAGGTAAATCAACAGTTGGGATGCCGATGCCTTGGTCTTTAAACTCGATCAAAACCTTGTCTCCATCTTCACGGGACCGCACCCAAACAGTCGATTCGTCAGGGCTGTACTTGATCGCATTTTCTAATAAATTTGAAAAGACTTGTTTGATTAATTCAGGGTCTACAGGCACCGGAAACAGGGGCTCGAGCTCTTGTATAATCTTGATTTTTTTCACACGGGCTAAGAACTCATGCTTTTTAATGACCTCAGATAACAACTGATTGATGTCTTTACTTTGTTTATGCAGCTCGACCCCTTGGGTTTCGATTTGTCCGTACTGCAAAATTGCATTGATAAATTTCAAAAGGTCATCAGAACTGCTTTGAATGGTCTCTAGAGCATCACGCTGGTTAGATGATAGCTGTTGCGTGTCTTTGTGAATCACTTCAGTCATGCCAATGATACGTGCTAATGGCGTTTTCAGATCATGTGACATCATCGAGATAAAATTTGTTTTTAACTCTTCGACCTGTTTAAGAAGTTTATTCTTTTGATAATATTCCCAACTACGTCGATTTTCTCTGATTAAACGGTAAGGGATAAAAAAGTAATAACATAGAAAAATCGCCAATAACGGATGAGCCAAATCAACCCACCAACCGAACAGAATAAATAAAATTACAGCTATAAAGCTAAGACTGATTAACGTTGATAATAAAATAAATAGACCACGCCCAGGCTTGAGCGCTAACGTCACATAAACTGTTAATAATGAAATCAGCGCTGTGATAAGTACATTCATTGTTTTCGGCATACGCAAAGGCGCATTGTTATCAATTAATGTCTGAATAATATTAGCTTGAACTTCGGTTTTAGTCGGGTAGTCCTCAGCGATATGAGCAAGTGGTGTTGCTACATAATCTTTGGCTGATCGTCCTGTGTCTGATCCCAAGAGCACAATTTTCCCTTTAAAAGTATCTTGTGGTAAATCGTTACCCAGAACCTCTTCAAAAGTGTATTTTTTAAACTGTGATGAATCATGGTAGTGAATATAAGTTTGCTGAGAATCAAAAACATCAAACTGGCCACGGATCTGAGTAAAGTTTTGAATTTGTGGATTATAGTAAGCAGCTACTAAGGGCTGTAGCATACGTTGATCTTGGTAGCTGATCATTAAACGGCGGCTAACGCCATCTTTAGCAAACAGGGTGTTATCTGAGGTTCTCGGCGCCGATGACAGGTTCAGTTCGCTAAGGGGTTCGGCCAGCTTCAGTTTATCACGTTCACCCTTCATTTCTAGATCTTGCGTCAGCACATGAAAGTTTTTAAAACGTAAAGCCTGATCTTTAAAAGCTAACTGATCTTCTTTGGGGCCTTCGATTTCTGTAGTTTCATTTGTCGTCATTTTTAAGTCGTACAGCACATATTGCGGGTCGTAGTTTTTAAGTTTTTGTAAAAACAAAGTGTGATCTTTAAAAGTGGGGTAGCCACCGTATTTTTCAACTGTTTTAGAATTGATCATCACTAAAACGATTTTGGGGTCGGCAATTTGTGAAAGACCTAGATTGGATTTTGTTTTGAGGCGCAAATCATAGAGAGAGCTTTCGAAATATTCTAGATTCAGTGAACTGATTAAGTGCGCTGCCAGAAGACCGAAAAGTGTTTTTATCGTGAAATTAATTTGTTTTGCGTAACGACGGCGAAAATTTTTGATTCTTATGTTTGGTTGATTTTCACCCATTGCGAATTAAATCTAAAAACTAGATTTCGTCAGCAGGTCTGCAGCCTAAACCTAAAATTTTAGTCGATGGTGACTTGTTTGGTTTAATTTTTTTGATATGAGTTTTTTTCATATTTATCCTTTATAAGCGGTCCTCGACTGCTTACTGGTTAGTTCTGCTTAATTTATAATACATAATGGTGGTTAAAATCAAGCTCCGAGTGCGTTCACAGAAGAGATCATCCTTTTTGTGTTTATCTCCGGTATGGGCTCTGTGGATATACATGCAGCCTCCGCCGCACAGGTGGCGGGCCCAACAGCTTTGGCAATTATTAAGTTCTATCAGAGATTTTGAATACTTAGATAGCTTGTCATGATCAAGTTGTTCACCAACACCAACAACTTCGTCTTTTTCGCCGACAACCCAAGGGCATGTGTAGAGCCGATTTTTGGCATCCATCATCAAGTAAGTTTTTCCTGCTCCGCAATGATTTTCAATTCTTTGCTGGCTATCAAGCAGTTTGAAATAGTGATCAAATTGTTTGATTTGGCGAAGCCCTGCTTCACCATGGTTTTTCCATGCATCAGCTGCAATCATATTCATTTCAGTAATGTATGTGGCTTGTAATTCTTTTGAAGGTTCTGAATAAGCAAAATTAAATTCCATCCAATCAGGATTAAACTGTTTTAAAAATTGGTAAGATTCAAACATGTGTGGATTTTGCAATGAACACACAGCCGATAACCCAATGGATTCAACAGATCCGCGGTCTGATAAAATATTTTTAATTCCAAGAACTGTCATATCTGTCGAACTACGTCCGTCTTTAGAGGGGCGTGATATATCATTATATTTTTTATCACCATCAATACTGATCGTGATGTGCAGTTTCATCGATCTAATAATTTCAAGAGTTTTATCTTTCAATAAAGTTCCGTTAGTCACAATGCTAAATGATGGCGTGATTTGTTTGTCTTTACTTTCGTCGACCACATAGTGATAAACCGCTGAAATAGCTTGTGGATGC
>JAYSQO010000047.1:0-4808 GCA_043721535.1 Bdellovibrio sp.
AAGATTATTGCATCAGATATTGTTAATGAAATCCGTGAAGAAGCCCACTGCCCGCAATGCAAAATTAGACTTCGATCAAAAAGCCATTCGCTACAGTAAACAACTAAGTAATATTTTTGACGTTTGAATAAAAAGTGCCAAAAATTTGATGATCAGTACTGCCAAAAGTCGATTGTTTGACGCCAGCTGTGGGTTTATCCACAAAAATTCCCCAACGATTCAAACTCACCAGACCAACATCCAGCTGTTGACTGACCTTATCAACTTTACTAGCGTCACCCCAGATACTGGCCATAAAACCGTAGTAAGACACATTACTGTATTTAGGAACATCAAACGGATATTTTACAGTTGATAGAATAAATGCCGGCGCCATAACTTGATCCTGTTGTAACGTTGAACAATTCGACATGTCTTGTGTGAAAAACGGTTTTGCGAAATGGTCTTTACAGTTTTTTTGAACTTGCAAAAGCTTTGCTTGATCATTTTTTGCGGTGATCATCAACTGACCGAATGATTTTAGATATTTACTTTTGATCAGCGGAGTCCATGATGATTGATCATGAATTCCTTCGCTGGGCTTTAGCTGTTCAAAATAGTTTTCAATAAACTGTACCCAGTCAGATTGAAATTTTTCTAAGATAAATAATCTTGAAGAATTCCAATGCAGTTGGCCTTGGCCCAACATAAATGAATCAATGATTTCTTTTTTTTCAATCTCAGTCGTTTCTTTTAAGACAACTGCAGGGTTTTTCGCGCCTGCACCCAGCATGATTTTTTTATGAGGCATAATCTTAATAATTTGTGAAAGATGATCAAGTTCACCTGTAAAAATTAAGGCCTTGATTCCTGGATGTTGAACCATCAATTGTGAAAACTGTAAATTCTGACTGTGCATAATCTGAATAAGACCTACAGGACATTGAATACTTTGCAAAAGTTCTGCCCAAAGTTGTCCTGTGATTGGTGATGATGAAGATGTTTTTACGATAACAGCGTTTCCGGCTAACAAAGCTGGGATCACTCTTTCAACAAACAAGCGTGTCGATAAATTCCATGACAATATAACTGCGGTTACACCGAATGGAGAACATTGAAACGAAGTTTCTTTGTGTTCAATTAGCTCGCACTGAAATAAATCCATTTTTTGAAGTGCTATCTGAATATTGGCAGCTTCAATAAAATGTGTTGATAACCCTTGATCTAATGATTCGGCTTCAGTAAATTTATTTTTATTTTCAAGAATGTAAGATTTTATTTTTTCTAATAATGTTAAACGATCTGCAATTGTTGAATCTTTCCAATTTAAATAAGCTTTTTGCGCAGATTGAATCGCATAAACCAAATCTAAGGGTTCACTGTTCGACACCGTATGAAGATTTTCACGTGTAAACGGATGAATTGTTGTAAAAATATTTTTGTTTTGAGATTCAGCGAATTCATTATTAACGAAATTTTTAATAACCATGTGGTGAACATAGCAGATAGACCCAGAAAAGGAAACGGCCGACTGGATCCTAAAAGGTGTGGTCGGCCGTTTTGAAATCAAAATAGATTTCACGACATTTTTGTTCTACGGCGGAGGTTTTAATACCTCACAGCGCATAGGCTGCTAGAGACGACTATGAAGTCGCCACCTCCGCCTTAGTTATGTCATTAATATTTGTCATAACACCACCCCCTTTCGTAACCGTTTGAACGGTTAAGTAAAGAATAACTGATGTGTTCTCAGACCACAAAAATATAATTTAGATATGTTTCATAACAAGAACTTATGTGACTTTTGATGGTAAAAAACAGAAGTCAGCATCTCACACTAGAGCAGAAGTAATTTTCGCTTGCAGATCTTTCATTTTGTCTGGTGCTAATTTTTGAGCTCGCTTAAAGTCTAGGTCAGGGATACTCCAGGCTGGAATCAGATGAAGATGATAATGCGGAACTTCAAATCCAGCCACCATTTGCCCTACACGGGGACAGCCCGTGACTTTTTGAATGGCTTTGGCAATGCGCTGAGCATTTAGCCCAACACGGGTGAAAGAGGCTTCAGGGACTTCAAACCAATGGCTGATTTCTTGTTTTGGGATAACAAGAACATGTCCTGGGTTGACTTGGTCTAAAGCCAAAATAGAAATAGTTAATTCATCTTCATGAATTTTATAACTTGGTAATTCGCCGCTGATAATTTTTGTAAAAATCGAAGCCATGTTCTATGTACGAGCTTCTATTGGCTTCCAGTTTAAGCCTTCTTGTCCTTGCCATTTACCACGTGGGCGATAAATACGATTTTTTTCGTATTGTTCGTTCGCATGAGCAATCCAACCGGCTACACGTGACACTGCAAAAATCGGAGTAAAGATATCCGTTGGAATTCCCATCGAATGATAAACCGTCGCAGAATAGAAATCCACATTCGGCATTAAGCCTTTTTGACTGTACATCGTCTCATCGATCAACACTGACATTTCATAAAGTTCAGGTTTACCGATTTTTTTTGTTAAGCTTTGAGAAAATTTTCTTAAAATTGCTGCACGAGGATCTCCATCTTTATAAACACGGTGACCAATACCCATGACTTTTTCTTTTGCCGCTAAAGCATCTTTCACAAACTGCTGAGCTTTTTCCATTGTGCCTATTTTGGCCAACATCACCATCACTTGTTCGTTAGCTCCACCGTGAAGTGGGCCTTTTAAAGCACCGATTGCCGAAACAATTGCTGAATGCATATCTGATAAAGATGATGTTGTAACCCGCGTTGCAAAAGCTGAACAGTTTAATTCATGATCAGCGTGTAAGATTAAACATGTATCAAAAATTTTAACTAATTCTGTATCTGGTTCAGATCCTTTTAACATGTACATAAAATTCCATGCTAAAGATTGACCAGCTTTAGGTTGTACAAGTTCACGTTTATTACGAATTGCTTCAAACGCCGTAACTATAGAGCCCATTTTCGCTGTCAAACGAATTGCTTTACGTTGATTCGCTTCAACAGAATTATCATTTGCATCTTTATCCCAATGGGCTAACAAAGAAACCGCTGTTCGTAACCACGCCATCGGGTGAACATCTGTTGGTAAACCTTTTAAAGCCTGAACATAAGATGGATCTAAAGTCATATTTTGATTTAAATCTTTTTTCAAAGCTTCAAGTTCAGATTTTTTTGGTAACCGATTATTCCAAAGTAAAAAAATGACTTCTTCAAAAGTTGAATTTGCTGAAAGATCTTCAATTGTGTAACCACGATAATTTAAAGTATTACCAACGATAAATGAAACAGCTGTTGTACATGCTACAACGCCTTCTAAACCTTTGTCTAAAGCACCTTCGTAAATATTCATTTCAGCCATTGAGGACTCCTATTTTTAATTTATAGATTAAAAAAAATGCAGTCCTTTAGAATTATCAGAGTCTTTTTTATTTGGCTAGTTTTATCACTCGGTCTTTGACGTCCATCACGACGACAGTCTGATCACTGATCGGGTTTTCTAGACCTATTTTTTTCTGGCATTGATACAATAACTCATTGCGTACATCGTGCACGTGTTGTTTATCTAATTGGTTAGTTAATAGCTTGCTGATCTCATCGATGGATAAAACCTTTGTAATACCGTCAGACACAAGAACAAGTCTGGCTTTAGATTCTAAATCCACAGAAATTGATTTAAATGTAGGCGAAAACTGTAGCCCTAGTGGATCCGAATCTGAAGAAATTAATTTCAAAGGCTCTGTGGGGCTCTGCAAAAAGCCATGGATTTGACCAACCACGCAAAGATCTAAAGTATAATTACGACGATCAACAACACCATAAAAAACATGGGCATGATCTTTTGCAGATGCGATGTCTTTAAGTTCTGTACTAATTTTTTCGATCACTTTATCTGGGGATAAACCTTTTTTAGCTTCGATGAGATGGCTGACTTTAAGAACCAGCGAAAGAAATAAAGCTGACATAGCGTAGCCCGATGATGATGAAAGCAGTATCCCAAATTTAAGACGATCTTCATGTTCAAAAATATCAAAGTAATCACCACCGGTTTTTGAGCCATACAAAAACTTACGACTGAATTCAAAACCCGCCATATTCGGAATTTCTGTGGGCACAAGCGCTTTATGGATTTTTTTAAGCGCGCTGATATCTGTAGATATTTGCGACATCACTTCATCGAGCTGATGAGAAATTTTAAAAAGTTCTTTTCTATAAATTTGAATCTCTGATTCTTTTTCAATTAATTGCTTTTGAAGAAGCTCTATTTGGCTTTTGTCTTTATTCTTATCTGTATTATTGCTCTTCTTCGTCTCGTCTGACATATCTAAATATTCTAGAGATCTCCTTAGCCGAGTCAAAAAGGAATCGCGATCTCGACTTGTTTAATGTATATATTTCTTAGCTTTGTGTGCCTTCTTCGTCAGTATATGTCTTTTCGGACCACAGCTATCTTTTATTATCCGTTATTATCCAATATTGTCTTTAATAATGTGACCATACCCAAAAAATACCGACTACGAGGGCCGTCGATGGTAGATTGAACCAAGGCGACGGTAGCTTGGTTCAATCTTTGTCGTCACGTTTTCTACGATCCGATTCCTGAATCTACTGAATCTCCAAATCAAGCCTATCTATTTTAACCCTCGTCTTTGTTTTGCACTTCCCCTATTTATCTTTTTCTTGGGGGTATCGGTCACATGCAAAAACACAAAAACAAACAGACACGTCAGCGCAGCCTGAAATACATACAAACACAGTTTCAATTGGCTTCAAAGCGGCAGGATTTAGAACACGGCGGAGAACATCGAAAAAAGCGCAGCGG
>JAYSQO010000048.1:0-12398 GCA_043721535.1 Bdellovibrio sp.
TGGATGGGGTAGGAGGACTTGAACCTCCGAATGATAGAATCAAAATCTATTGCCTTACCAACTTGGCGATACCCCAACGGACGATTGTCGTACAGATCAAATTAATTAATTTTAGACAACAGCGCAACAAAAAATAAAGCCCAAACTCAGTTTATTAAGTTTGGGCTGTTGTTTCTATGGCGAACTACAGAAAGTTATTCCGAGCAGGGTCTTTCTTCGTAGGTTGCTGATCAAGATGCCATTATTGTGATCACATTAAGATGAAAAACCACCTCATGCAGTTATCGTAGCGTGTTTCTTAATCATCGCCTTGATAGGTTTGCGGAGTTTTTTGTCTTTGGATGTGAACTAATGTTTCACCCATAGAACGCAGTTCTTTTTCATAAGCTTCAAAAACTAAATTTTCAATGTTTTCTCGTGTTTCTTGATTTAACGGATGCGCAATATCACGAAATTGGCCGTCTTTACGCTTTTTGCTGGGCATGGCCACAAATAAACCACCCGGGCCTTGAATGACTTTTAAATCGCGCACAACAAAACAATTTTCAATTGTAATAGTGACGTAGGCTTTCAGGCGATCTTCATTGACCGGAAATATTTTAACTTCGGTGATTTTCATGATGGTGGCCTCTCTTGTTAAATCAAGATGTACGACTTTGGTCTTATATCGGGACAAAAGGCCAGTGACTTAAGCGAATAGCTTATTTATATCATCATGAGACAGTTCGTCGTTTAGAGATCAAAAGTGATGGCAGTTAATCCACGACCGCGGGTTAATCTTAAAGTATTAGCCCCTTTTTTAAAAGCCTTGATAGCCTGCTGTGCGGTCTTAGGTTCAACTTTGTTCACATTCAAGATCACATCACCCACACGCAGGCCAATTTGACTAGCGATAGAGTTTTTATTCACAGCTGTAATGACAGGGTTTTTTGATTCAGTATTCAGATTAAAATCTTGTTTTAATTTGTCAGTCACATCTGAAATTTGCAACCCCAAATTATACGGTGTATTAGCTTCAGTCGTTTCAGGCTCAGGATTAAAATGTTTTTTTGAAATGATTTTTTCATCAGGACGTTCAGTGATAATAATATCAACACTCATCTTTTTTTCACCGCGAAGAATTTTGGTTTTTATTTTTTGGCCCGGTTCAATATCAGCAACAGTATCCATTAAATCTTGGCTGTTTCTAATTTTCTTTCCATTAAATTCTAAAACAATATCATAAATTCTTAAACCTGCTTTTTTTGCAGGGCCGTTATCAATTTGTAAAATCACAGCACCACGAAAGTCTTCCATATCTAACGCACTAGCAGCTTGATCATCAATATCGCCTAAGTACACGCCCAGATAACCTTTACGAATCGATCCTCGTTGTTCAAGTTGCGGAATTATTTTTTTGACTTCGTCTATTGGGATCGCAAAACCAATTCCTTGCGCACGCGCGTCTATGGCTGAATTCACCCCAATCACAAAACCTTTAGAATTTACAAGTGGTCCGCCAGAATTTCCAGGGTTAATTGAAGCATCAGTTTGTAAAAGTGGAAGCTTATTAATTTCTCCGATTTCACGGCCTTTAGAAGAAATAATTCCTTTAGTCATTGAATGACCGTGACCATAAGGGTTTCCGAACGCAGCGACCCATTCACCGACCTGGGTTTCACTTGATGAGCCTAAAGCGGCTACAGTTAATTTATTATCTGGTTTAATTTTTATCAGCGCGATATCAGTTCGTGAGTCACGTCCAACAACTTCAGCTTTGTATTGTTTGTCAGAATTTTCAGTCAGTTGGACTTCAATCAAATCGGCGTTTTCAATCACGTGATTGTTCGTCACGATAAGACCATCCTCACGAATGATAAATCCAGTTCCTAATCCCATTCTGCGCGGTTTACCGTTTTGCGGCTGGTTTGGCTGCTGTAACCGCATTCCGTAAAACTGTTCTAACATTTCTAGCATCGGATCACGAAATTGACGCCCCTTTGGAATCACTGATGTTGAAATATTCACAACAGCCGGATTAAGGGCTTTAGCTAGTTCAACAAATAGATTAGTCGGTAGTGGGTCATTCAGTTTTAAAACAGGTGCTGGCTTCTGTGGAACTTGCGCGATTAAAGGGTCGTTGAAAAAAAATGCTGAAGTCAGAGTTAAAATAAATACAAATTTTTTCATAAAAATCCTTATTTAAGTTGTAAAAACTTAGACTGTAAATCTGCTAACACTTGATCTAAAAAATTTTTTTCTTCCTGATCTAAATTATTTTTAGTTTTTTCTTTCACTAATAAAAGTAAATCAATATTAAATCTAGCCATGTCTTTATCAACAGCGGTTTGACCCGATTGTGGGTCAGGGGTTAGGCCCATGGCCATTAACGCACTAGATCCGATCGACATGATTAAGATTGTAAATGAGGCCTCAAGTTTTTCCATAAATCCTTTACATTTATTTTGTTAAACAGCAAATTTAGCGATTTGTTTCTGTCTAAAATAAATATTGGGTTGAAAATTTAATTTGTAAATTGAATTTTTTGTTTGAGTCGTTAACGAAAAGAAATACAGCGCTTTAAATCCATGGTCTGTATGGTGTTTAAGTGCATGAAATTTCCGTAAGAATAAGGAAAAATCATGGCTGTGAATATTTGTTTGTAATTCTAAATTAAGCAACGTGTTCATGTCACCGCGCATAACTTCCTGATGCATACCAAGGATGCGACCGAGCGCATTAAACAGTGGTGAGAAAAGTGGACTAGCCCAAGATACTAAAGCGTAAAGAGTAAATAAAACTTTGCGTCGGATCATCGAACGCTGTTTAGCGTGGCTGAGTAAAAAATAAACTAAAATCTGTTGTTCGGTGGAATTTAAGTTCTTCAAAGTTTCTAAGTTTATCACAATATAAATATTTTTTCTTTGATCAAACCAATTTAGATCTTTCCATATCAGAGGCGGGCAATTCTGCACCGTTGTAAAGATGCGAATCGAACTAAATCCAAATTCGTATGCCGCTTTTAAAACTAAATTTTTAAATCCGGTCACATCTTGGCCTTTGATTTCGGTCAAATTGATCTCTTTAAAAAAACGCAGGATGTTTTTGTGAAACAATAAGTAAAGGGCTGTAATAACAAAAATGAACGCGATGAATAGGCCCAGACGACCAGCTATTTTAAAAGCTATTATCATCAGCGCAAAACAACTAATCGCAATAATAAACCAGACTTGAGTCAAGCTCTTCATGGTTAAAGATTTTCATGCGAGTTCATGTTGAAATCAAGGCTATTTGTGACAAAATAAATAAGTTCACTTAGAATGGGAGCACGCATGTCAAATTCGAATCAAAATATAGATCTTGTGGCATTAAATCAGGTGGTTAAAGATCAAAGTTTATTCATAACGCAGATGATGAATGAAATGAACAAAGTTGTTGTCGGTCAACGTGATATGATCGAAGGAATCGTGATGGGTTTACTAACGGGTGGTCATATTCTGCTTGAAGGTGTTCCGGGCTTAGCAAAAACACTGACGATTTCAACTTTAGCTGAAACTATTTCTTTACACTTTCAAAGAATTCAATTTACTCCAGATTTATTACCGACTGATTTAATTGGGACAATGATTTTTAATCCTAAATCTGGCGAATTCAGTGTGAAAAAAGGGCCCATCTTTGCGAACATCGTTTTAGCTGATGAAATCAATCGGGCTCCTGCAAAAGTTCAGTCAGCTTTACTTGAGGCCATGGCTGAAAAGCAAGTCACCATTGGCGAAACGTCTTACAAGCTAGATCATCCGTTCTTAGTTTTAGCTACGCAAAACCCATTAGAGCAAGAGGGAACATACCCTTTACCAGAAGCCCAAATGGATCGCTTCATGTTTAAAGTGAATGTGGAATACCCATCAAAAGCCGAAGAGCTTGAAATCGTGAGTCGTATGGGAACAAATCAAAAACCACAAATTCAAAAAGTACTGACCCAAGAAAAACTTCTAGAAATTATTAAAATCGTTGATCAGATTTATGTTGATCAAAAAGTAAAAAATTATATTGTCGATTTAGTTATGGCGACACGTTCACCACAAATTTATGGTTTAGGTCGTCTTGAAAAAATTATCGCTGTGGGTGGATCACCACGTGCAAGTTTAAGCTTAATTCGCGCCGCGAAAGCCCATGCCTTTTTACGGGGTCGCGGTTTTGTGACTGTTGAAGATATTAAGTCAATTATCTATAAAGTTTTAAGACATCGTTTGATTTTAACTTACGAAGCCGATGCTGAAGGTTTAAATCAAGATCAAGTGATCAAAGAAGTTTTAGGTGCTATTGAGGTTTCAGCTTAAGGAATGAAGATAAAATGTCTGATTTATCGCAAGCGCAGGTTCCTGCAGAAATTCTAAAAAAAATAAAACGTATTGAAATAGATACGAAGAAACTTGTGAATAATATTTTTTCCGGAGAATATCACACCAAGTTTAAAGGTCAGGGTATGACTTTTTCTGATTTCAGAGAATACGTTCCTGGTGATGATGTGCGAGCTATTTCATGGACACTGATGGCCCGTGCGGGGAAGCCCTACATTAAAACATTCGAAGAAGAGCGTGAATTAACCATGATTATCGCTGTCGACATCAGCGGGTCTCAAGATTTCGGGTCGAAAAATAATTTTAAAGGTGAAACTTTGGCCTATGTGGCTGCGACACTGGCATTTAGTGCGATTCGCAATAACGATCAAGTAGGATTATTACTATTCACCAATGAAGTTGAACTTTTCGTGCCTCCTAAAAAAGGAAAAGCTCATGTTTACCGAATTCTGCGAGACATTTTATTTTTTAAACCGAAAAATAAAAAAACGAGAATCAATTCTGCATTAGACTACTTACGCGGAGTTTTGAAAAAAAGGGCCACTATATTTTTGCTGAGTGATTTTCAAGATGAAGGTTATGAAAACTCTTTAACTTATTTAGAAAAAAAACATGAAGTCATTGCAGGTCTTATTTGTGATGAAGCTGAATTTTTATTTCCAGATGTGGGCTTAATTGACTTACAAGATGCAGAAACCGGTGAAACAGTTCTTATTGATACATCTAACCCAGTTTTTCGCGAAGAAATGAAATCACAGTTTAAAAATAATATCGACCAGTTTCAGAAAAAGTTAAAAAAAACCGGTGTTGATAGTTTTTCATTCGAAGCCAATGATCAGTTCCATCATTCGCTGATCGCTTTCTTTAAAAGAAGAAAGGGTCTAAAATGAGTCTTCAGTGTCGAATTGATGTACCTGTAGTCAATGGCTTGAAAGATCAAGAGATCACAGTGGGTCGTCAATTTTTTTTGAAGTGCCGCGGGGATTGGGATAAATCTTTTGATTTTAACCAAGCAAAATTTGAATTTGACGATCCAAAGTTAAAAACAAACTACAAAGTTCTTAAAGCGGCAGTCCGTGATACTGAAAACTTTGATGTGGGCCTGGTTAGCTATGTCGCTGGAAAATCCAGTTTTGACCTTCTTATGATCACAGATGGAAAATTTAAAATATCTTTAGGAATGCAGCAATTCGAAGTGGTTTCCGTTTTACCAAAACCTGAAGACCAAAAAATAAACGAACAAGGCCAACCTGAGCCTCCAAAACCTTTTGGTTATGCCGTTGGTGAAATCAGCTGGCCCTATTTATATATTATCTTAATATTTTTAGCTTTGTTAAGCTTAGTTGTTTTATTAATACGACAATTTCAGATCAAACAAAAAATAAAAAGCTACCAGTCGATCGTAGCCAGTTACGATTCAGCTATTTCCCCGGATAATCAACTGTATAAAAAAATGAGATCTCTTGAAAAAAGTGATTACCCATTAGCTGATTTAGAACAAACGGTAAAAATTTATTTAATGCGTACTTTCCAATTACCATTTTTACACTTGAAGCCTGCTGTTCTTTATCGATTGATGATTAAAAAATATCCACGAGATAAAAAAGTCATTAAATCAATTGATTTAGTACTGAAAGATCTAGATCTTTTTATGAAAAGTTCTGAAGTAACAGCTGTACAAAAAAATAAATTTGTGAATCGGTTTTATACATTGATGATTCAGTGTGAAGCCCTATGTCTTAAGCAGAACAAAGGACAGTCAAAATGATTTTTGCTGGATACCTTTGGGCCCAACCTTATTTTTTATTATTACTTCTGTTGATTCCGGTCTTATATTATTTTTTACAAATCAAGAAATCTCAAAAATCGACATTACAAATCAGTTCGACTGCAAAGTATAAAAAATGGCAGGGCAAAGGTCGCGTGATTTGGGTGAAGTTTAATGAAATACTATTTTATACAAGTTTTTCTTTTTTAATCGTTGCTTTAGCAAGGCCACAAACCACAGATACAAAACTGAAAAGAACTTTAGATGGTTTAGATATTGTGATTGTTTTGGATGTTTCAGATAGTATGCTGATTGAAGATACAAAACCCTTTAATCGGATTGAATCGGCAAAAGAAACGATCACTCGCTTTGTACAAAAAAGAACATCAGATCGTATTGGTGTAGTTATTTTCGCAGGCGAGGCCTTTACTCTTGTGCCACCAACTTTAGATTATGATTTAATTATTAATCGTATCGGGCAGATTCAAACAGCGGCTGAAGCCAAAATCAAAGATGGTACGGCAATCGGTGTGGCCATGGGTGCAGGTGCAGCAAGACTTAAGGATTCCCAAGCCAAATCACGGGTTATGATTTTTCTAACTGACGGTGAAAATAACTCAGGAACGATTGACCCAGAAACAGGTTTAGAAATCGCTAAAGGTTACGGCATAAAAATTTATTCTATAGGGCTAGGTGAAAGCGGACCAACTAAATTACCAATATACACCCAAGATATGTTCGGGCAAAAAGTAAAACGCTATCAGCCTTTTGAAAGTACAGTGAATGATGAACTACTGAATCAGATGGCCACAGTCACAGGCGGAAAATACTTTAGAGCCAACAAAGAAAATTCTTTAGAAAATGTTTTTAATGAAATCAATAAATTAGAAACAACAAAAATTGAAGATCAAAAATTTGTTAAATATAACGAACATTACGCATTTTATTTAACTACAGGGATGTTTTTACTGTTTTTAAGCTTACTGCTAAGCCAAACCTTTTTAAAAAGGGGGCCTTAGTGAATGGACTAAAATGGGGATCACCAGAAGCCTTTTATTTATTTATTGTTTTAGCATTTTGGCTTATTTTTTCTTTTTCGATAGCCAAGTTTTCACAAAAAAAACTGCTAAAAATATTTGGCCTAAAAGTTTTACCATGGCTAACATCAAGTGTTTCATTTGAACGTCGCAGGATTAGGCTCATACTGCTATTTGCTGCACAGTCATTTTTTATTATAGCGTTAGCTAGGCCGCAAATGGGTCAATCTGAACAGGAAATTAAAAGCGAAGGTATTGAATTAATGATTTTGGCTGACGTTTCAGAAAGTATGCTAGCGGAAGACGTCAAGCCGTCACGTTTAGAGCAAATGAAAATTGAACTTGCAAAGTTAATTGATCTTATGCCTGGGAACAAGACAGGCCTAATAGCTTTTGCCGGTAGTGCCGCACTGATGTCACCGTTAACAACTGATCCTGGTGGATTAAAAATGTACATTGAATCTTTAGACACCTATGCTGTGTCAACACAAGGGACATCAGTTGATTTAGCTTTAAATTATGCTCTTGAGGCATTTGAAAAAGGCGGAGTCACACAATCACAAGATTTAAAAACAACCCGGGTTATTATATTGGCCTCTGATGGTGAAGATCATGAAGAAGGAGCTCTAGAATCAGCAAAAAAATTAGCTGAACAGGGTGTACAGATTATTACTTTAGCTTACGGAACAGAAAAAGGCGGAACTATTCCAACACGTGATCCGTTTGGTAATTTACGTGGCTCTAAAAAAGATAACTCAGGTCAAATCATCATGACACAAGTTAAAGGTGATTTTTTAAAGAAAATTGCCGATACAGCCTCTAAAAATGGTTCAGGTCATTTTTACTTTGCAGATGTTGATGGGTCGCACTTACGACAAATCGTTAAAGACATTGATCAGTATGATAAAGCCCAGTTCGCTAGTTCAACGTTGACCCAGTATGACGAAAAAATGACTTATCCACTAGCTGTGGGTTTAATTTTTCTTCTGATTTCAATATTTATTTCTGATCGAAAATCAGTCGAACCTTTATGGAAAGGGCGATATGAGTATGAATAGATTAATTTTAGCGTTCATATTTCTTTTTAATGGTCATTTTGTTCTGGCTTCTAGGGATTTTCCGAGCCCACAGTCGTTTATTTATGATTATAAATCACGAAAAGCGATTAAAAACAAAATTCCTGAAAAAGCACTTGAAGAAAATTTAAAAATACTGGAACACGATACGGATATACCCCAGGTGCATTCAAATTTAGGAATTGTGTTTGATCAACTTAGTAAACCAGAGCAGGCTGAAAAATCATTTGGCGAAGCCTTAAGACTGATTGAAACGGCTGAAAAAAAACAAATGAATTCAGTTTCACCGACTGATCAATTTCAAGTTTATTATAATTTGGGTGTTTATCATGCTCAGAAAAAAGAAATTGATAAGGCATTAGCCTTTTACCAAAGTGCTTTAGATGTTAACCCGACATCGATTGAAACTAAACATAACATTGAATTACTGATTAAAAGTCAGCAGCAACAGCAGCAGCAAAAATCTGATCAAGAAAAAAAAGACGGCGAATCAGGTGAAAATGATAAAGACCAAAAAGACGAAAAAGACGACAAGGGCGATCAGAAAAAAGATTCAAACAAAGATCGAAAAAACACACCAAAATATCAACCAAGACCTTTTAAAGGTGAACAGCTTGGTGAAGCCGATGTTAAAAAAATATTAGGTGAATTGTCACAGCAGGATCGTAAAATCAGAGCACAGTATAATAAAAAAGAACAGCAAAGAGAGAATCGCAATGCAAAAGATTGGTAGACTTTTCTTTATTTTATTTTTCTTATGTCAAATTACTTTAGTTGATGCAGCGCTGGCGAATGTGACATTAAAAGTAGAAGTGACACCGGACGCAGTTGGTGTAGGTGAACAAGTGCAAGTCTTAGTCACAGTGCAGTCTAACGATGATTTTGAAATTGCAGAGCCACAATTAAATGAAGTTGCTGGTTTAAGGTTGCTACAGGCACAAAATGCAGGTCAGTCATCATCAACACGAATGAATATTGTTAATGGTAAAACTGAATTTTCAAAAACAGTGCAGCAGCAGTTTGTTTATATTTTTGAGGCCATCAAAAAAGGATTAATTACTTTACCTTCAGTAAAAGTGAATGTGAGCGGGCAGGATTACCAATCAGCGCCACAAACTTTTTCTGTTTCAGAAAAGCCATTAAACCAAAGAAATTTAAGACAGCGCAATCAGCCACAGGGGGAGCCGATGGACCCATTTGCTGATGAAGATGACATGTTTGTCCAACTCATGAAGCAGCGCCAGCAAATGATGGATGAAGTGCAAAAACAACTAGGTGGTGGCGGGCGTGGATTTGGTGGTGTGCAGCCATTCGGAGGCTTGGGCGTAGGACAGCCTTCACAAATTCCATCAAGAAAACTAGATATAAATACCAATGAAGCTTTTTTTATTTTACTTGAAACAGATAAAACAACTGTTTATGAAGGCGAACAAGTCACAGCTAATTGGTATCTGTACACGCAATCACAAATTGAATCTTTAGATCGTGCAAAATTTCCAGATTTAAAAGGTTTCTGGAAAGAAATTATTGAAGAAGTACCTTCGTTAAGGTTCGAACAGGAAATTGTTAACGGATTAATGTATAAAAAAGCTTTACTAGCTAGCCATGCTCTATTTCCGATTAAACCCGGACAAGCAGCTATTGATGAATTTAAAATCAAGGCCAAAGTGCGAATGCTGACACCGAATGGCTATGGTCAACTCAGCGAATACACGAAATCATCACGTAGACAGGTTATTAAAGTTTTACCACTGCCTTCGGAAAATAAGCCTTTGTCTTTTTCTGGTGCTGTTGGTCAGTTCCAAGTTCAAACACAAGTCGACGGAATTCAGTTTCCTACAGGTCAGCCTTTTTTATTGAGATTACGATTCGAAGGGCAGGGAAACGCAAAGTTAATTGAGCTTCCGCCTATTGACTGGCCCGAGGGTTTAGAAATCTATGATACTAAAAGTGAATCTAAATTTTTTAAAAACGGTCAAAGCTATAAAGAATTTGAAATTTATTTAATTGCAAAAAATAAAGGATCTATTCAGATTCCTAAAATTTCTTTTTCCTATTTTGATCCGAATTCTAAAACCTATGTGACAAAAATCACTGAAACATTGACTTTAGATATCTCTGAAGCAGTGGCTGGGCAATCACAAAATATCATTCGTTCCAATAATCAACAAGCAACCAGTGAACAAGTCCAAAAAATTATTTTACCAGTGGCACAGTTAAATCAAAGCCAAATTTCGTGGGCTAAAATGAAATGGCCCTTCTTGGATTCGCTGACTGGTGCGGTTTTAGTTTATTTTCTAGTTTTCGGACTTATTCAATTTAGACAGCTCAACACGGCTCCGCCGTTGAAGAATTTAATTGATAAAAAAATTAAGCTTATTCAAGCGGCCATCAGGAAAAATGATTACAAATCGTTTGCGGCTGAATCAATTAATACTGTTTATTTATTAGCTGCTTACTTGGCTCGTGAAAAAAATGCGTCAGAAGATTGGGTTAAACTAGTCAGTAAAATGCCTGAAAACTACAGACTAAAGTTTGAGGTTCAGCTTGGTCAGTTTTTAGATGAGTTTCAAATCATTGGGTTTGCTCCTGACAGGGTCAGAGAGCAGGTCTTAGCTAGCCGGTCTTTGAGTCAAATATTTGAGCAATTTAAGTTAGTTACTGATAAGATAATTATTGAACTTATGAACGATCACTTGTAGCGTTTATTTTGAGGTTTTTAGTGAATAAAAAATATGTAAGCAAATTTGTTTTTATTCTCACAGTTTGGTCAGTAGTTTTTGCGGCCATCAGTGGTTGTACAATGTTCGACAAAAAAAGCACAGGCCCTGAATATGATCAAAGCGGTGATTTGGCCAAGTTTCGTCTAAAAACCGACAATCAAAATAAAACTCAAGATACAGCTGAAATCGGCGAACAAGAATTAGAAACAATTCCAACTGAAATTAATGATCAAGTTGAAAAATGGGTGGCCTATTTTCAAGGTCGGGGACGTCCGCATATGGAACGATATTTAGCCCGATCAACGCGCTATGAAGCCCTGATGAAAAAAGTACTTCGCGATAATAAATTACCCGAAGATTTGTTTTATATTGCCCTGATTGAATCGGGATTTAGTTCTCGGGCTCATTCGTCAGCATCGGCAGTGGGTTACTGGCAATTTATTCGTGGAACAGGCAAAAGATACAAGCTAGGTATTAATAAACTGATTGATGATCGCAGAGATCCAGTTTTAGCGACTCAGGCAGCAGCTGAATACTTTAAAGATCTCTACGGATTATTTAATTCATGGTATTTATCAATGGCCGCTTACAATGTGGGAGAAGGGCGTGTTCTTCGTGTGGTTAAAAAATATAAAACTAGAGATTTCTGGGAGCTTTCAAGAAACAAGCGGGCATTGCCAGCTGAAACAGATAATTATGTTCCTAAATATTTAGCGGCTAAATTGATTGCTAAAAATCCAGATAAATACGGGTTTGAAGGTATCGATTACATGACGCCAATCGAATTTGATCACATGTCATTTGAACAGCCTGTGAATTTACGTTTAATGGCTGAAAAAATGAATATCAATTACGAGGATTTTAAAGATTTAAATCCAAAATATAAAGGTGAAGTCGCACCACTTGATGGCACCCGATTAAGCTTAAGAATTCCGCCTGGGTCATCAGAAATTGCCTTGCTAGCTGCACAACAAAGTGTGGCAACAGTTGTTGATTACGTGCCTGATCAAAACGAAACTCAAGTTTACCGTGTTAAAAGTGGTGATAACTTAGGAAGTATAGCTCGCAGATATAGAACTACTGTGGCCTATCTACGAGAGATCAATGAACTACCAAGAAAAAAAGTTTTAAGAATCGGGCAGCGCGTATTTGTGCCGGATAGAACTCCGTTAAAAGATCGCCAAAAAAAATCAGCGTCATCATCATCTAAAAAAAGCAGTCAAAATCGCCAAGAACAAGACAGCAAAAAACACTACGTTGTTAAAAAAGGTGACTCTTTGTTTTCAATTGCGCAGAAATTTAACTTAAGTATTAGTGATTTAAGTAAGGCCAACAAACTAAAGAGAAAAACTGTTTTGAGATCTGGCTTAAGACTTGTGGTTCCTCAGTAAGTAAAGCAAATAAAAAAAACCCTAAGTCAATCGTCCACTGACCAACTTAGAGTTAAGGGGAAG
>JAYSQO010000049.1:0-4781 GCA_043721535.1 Bdellovibrio sp.
TTAAAATCCCCGGCCGTCATAATGCTTTAAATGCGACAGCCGCGATCATAGCGGCCATGTCAGCAGGAATCAGCTTTGAAACCAGTGCGCTGGGTATTGAAAACTTCGAAGGTGTTGATCGACGATTTCATTTTAAAGGTGAATTTCGTCAAATTAAAGTTTACGATGATTATGGCCATCACCCCACTGAAGTCCGTGCAACAATGCAGGCCATGAAAGAAAAATACCCACAAAATCGATTAGTTGTTTACTTTCAGCCTCATCGATATTCAAGAACAGAACATTGCTGGCAAGATTTTAAAACTTGTTTTTCCCAGGCTGATGTTTTGTTTTTGGGTGAAATCTATGCAGCTGGTGAAAGCCCAATTCCAGGAATCAGTTCAGAGATTCTATTAAATGAAATTAGTTGCAGCCATAAATTTTTATCAATTAAAACGAATCCAGCCAATCAGCAGATCGAAAATATTATCAGTCAATTAAAACCCAATGATATATTTTTAACTCTCGGCGCTGGCGACGGTTGGAAATTAGGTCTCAGTGTCCTTGAATCTCTTAAGTAATATTGCGTTAGCAGATTATACTTCATGGCAGGTCGGTGGCGCTGCCGAATTTTTCTGCATGCCTGAAAACATTGATCAAATGAAATCTGCTATTGAGTATGCCCATACGAGAAGGCTACCAATTTCAATTATTGGTGGCGGAACAAATGTTTTGGTTTCCGATCAGGGCATTCGTGGACTTACAATTTGTCTTAAGAAGTTTTCCCAATATAATGTAATCGAAGATCAAAATAATTTAGTCATTGATTGTTTGTCTGGTACAGGAAAGTCTGAACTTCTGAAAATATTTTTAAAATATAAACTAGCACCAGCATTGTTTTTAGCAGGGCTACCCGGAGATGTCGGCGGCGGAGTCGTAATGAATGCAGGGGTAGCAGAAAGCCATCAGCCTCGTGAATTTATGGAATTGGTTGATTGGATTGAGGTCATGAAAACTAATGGAACTGTCGAACACATCAATAAAAGTGCTTTAAAAATTAAATATCGCCACACCGATGGATGGCAGCCCCATATCATTACAAAAGTTCGACTTCGCTGGCCATTAAATCCTGACCCAGATATTTTAAAGAAGGTTCGTGATGCCAATAAAATTCGTTTAAGTAAACAACCTTTAGATATGCCTAGCTGTGGCTCAGTTTTTAAGAATCCAGAAGATTTCAAAGCCGCACAGTTGATTGATCAGTGTGGGCTTAAAGGATTTCAAATTGGTGATGCACAAGTTTCATTAAAACACGCTAATTTTATTGTTAATCTTGATAAAGCCACAGCCAAGGATATTTGGTCTGTGATTATCCATGTTCAAAAGACTGTGGAAAAACTTAAAAATGTGAAATTAACGACAGAAGTTGTGCGGCTTGGTGATTGGGGGCCTAACTATTGACCGGACTTAATTTCAATCAAAGCACTATTAGACCAATCTGAAACTTGATTTTTTTTATCTTCATTCACTTCAGATCGAACTCTCCAAAAATATTGACCTTGTGGAAAGTTATCTTTAAGAAGCATTTTTTTATTCTTTGTTAAATAAGCTTTATAAACTTGCGTAAATTCTTTATCTTTTGCAATTTCTACTTTGTAGCGGTTTGCACTTTGTTCTGTATTCCATTTAAGCCAAATAAAACGTCCAAGACCTTTTTGAAAATAGTAAGACATATTTTCTACTGAATTTTCAATGTAAGGAGTCATTAAATCAAAAATACGATTATAGACGATTTCGCCAGCATTAGTTGTCGAACTAATTTTTCTGTTTTGCGAATCGTATGCTGTGACTTTATAGTTGTAGCGACCTGACGTCGGAACTTTGATCAGACTAGCGGGCTTTCGCGAAACAATTTTTTTTTGCGCTTGAACATTCGATTTATCAGTCACTTGAACTACATATTTTTTAGCATTGGGAACTTCGTTCCAATCAATTTTAAATTCCTTTTCTTTGCCTTGATCTTTTGAATTTCGTGCAAAGTAATCATAGTTCAGTTTCGGTTCTTTAAGCTTAATAGACGGGTAGCGAATATTTACTTCACCAACTTGCGAATAAGAACTTGCAGAATTATTTTCTGAAACTGATTTTAAGCGATAATAAATTTTGCCACTTTGGATTGATTGAACTATAGATTCATTTCGCGTCGACTTGGATTCTACTTTATCGGTAAAGTCAGTTTTTGATGAATATTCGATTATATATTCCCTGGCGTAATCTGCGTGTTGCCACTTTAAAACCAAAGGAATTTTTTTATTAACTAAGTAATTTGATTTTTCGCTAATTAATTGTGGTGGCAAGGCCAACTTGACTTCTGCAACTGGATCAAGTGGTTTAACAACCTCAGGTGGCGCAATAAATTTTTCGACAGGTTTTTCAAAAAGACTTGTTAAGCTTTTGTGACTGCGAATTAAACCGCCTGAATCAACAATTTTTTTATTTACCGTCACAGAACCACTTTTTGATTTAACTTTAACTTTACCGCAAGTGTTCTTTTTACCAATTTCTATATCACCACTGTCAGAAGCTATTTCTAAAGACTGCCCGCAGTCATCTAAAACTAAACCTGTGGGTAAACGATCTGACTTGATTGTACCGTACTGTAAGCTTAGTTTGATTTTCTTATCATCCATTCTAAACTTAACTAAAGAATTCGGTCCAATTTTAATCTTACTTCCATCGGAGAATTTAATTTCAGTTTGTGAATCAGAGCCAACAAATACACTGTCGCCAAAAGTCAGAACGTCTTTTTCAGAAGAATTAATCCAAAAGATATTCTTTGTACTACGATGACGAACTTCAGATTTGACTTTGTCAATTTGTCCAATAATTTCAGATGATTGAATATCGCGTCCTAAAGAGAAAAATGAAAAATCTGTTTTCAGAAAATAAGCACCCAATGCAATAATAAGTATGCACACAATTGTTGTGTAGATATCATTTCGATTTTGGTACTGTTGTGCCATGTTATAAGTATCGTCTACTTTAGTCATAAATTAAATTGAACCAAAGTCTTGTTTTTACTTGAGACGCTCAAATATAGACTATTTCTACAAATATGGACTTTAATTTTTAGATGATCTATCCGATACATTTGTAATGGATAAAGACTTTTACAGAATTCTCTCTGATTTTTTTGATTCTATACAGGATCCGGTTGCCATCTTTGATGATAGTGGTCTGGTCGAATATTCAAATGAAGCTTTCTCTATTTTAACCGGAATTTCTCAAATTCGTTACTTTAACAAAAAAGCCACTATATTTAGTTCTTTCGCCAGCGTTGACGAGAAACCGCTGAATATTGAAAGAATTCATGAGCTTGCGGAGACCGGCTCTACAAATATTTTAAAATTTGAAACTAAAACGATTATGCGTGGTCTTGGTCAAATTGCTATTCGTAGGTTAGAGACTTTAAATTTTGAAGTCCTTTACATGATCAATATTAAAGACTTAACTGTCGAAGAAGAATTAGTGCAGTCTTTTAGGTTCGAAATCGCGAACCGAAATAAAAAATTAGAAGAAATGAATCAATTGGTCGACATCTTTCAAAAGATTCGTTTACTAGATGACCCCTTTGCTATTATTAACGAATTTACTAACTATATTTTAGCTTCAAGTAAAGTTTACGCAGCCGCTAATAAAATCGGCGAAACGGTTAAACTGGTATTTAGTTCAGTTTCTGATAAAGATCTCATAGAGAAGCAATTTTCGACTAAAGCGATACAACAGCCTGATACAATGAACCTCATTTTAACCGAAGTTCAACAGTATTTGAAGACGAATGTTGTTAATAAATATTATACAACAAAATCAAGCTTTAAAAACAGAGCAGATCAAAATTACTACTGGTGTTTAGTTCCATTTAAATTAGCGAATACAGAAATTTACGCGATTTTTGTATTTGAAAATATTGAACAGCTAAATATATTCGCCCATCAGTCTGCGATTATTTTAGCTGAGCAGTTAAATTTGATTCTTAATAATTTAACTCTGAAGGAATTGTCGTACACTGATGGCTTAACAAAATTAAAAAACAGTTTATACTTCAGACAGAAATTAGAAGAAACATGTTTATCGCATGATCAAGCCCAATTGATTTTGTTTGATGTAGATTTTTTCAAAAAAGTGAATGATACCTACGGACATCCAGGCGGCGATGCTGTGTTGATCTTTATTGGCGAAAAAATACCACAAATTTTTCAAAAATTTAATCAGGTGACTTATGCAAAAAGTGTTGTGGCCCGCGTGGGTGGTGAAGAGTTTGCTCTTCTTATCCCAGATAAAAGTATTGATTTTGCTGAAGAGCTATCAGAAAAAATCAGATCTGAAATTGAAGCTTCAACAGTTATGTTTAATGACGTGGAGATCAAATTTACAATTAGTATTGGGGTCTCGTCGTGGGATTCTGTGATTAACTACAGTGAACAAACGGTTAAAGAAGTTTATAAGCGCGCAGATGATGCTTTATATAACTCAAAACGATCAGGCAGAAATAAAGTCAGCTCAATCAAAGTTAAAATTAAAGACGCCAGTTAGTTAGATTTGATCAATCCAACTTAAGTCTAGTCATCACATCAAGTCTAGGTTGCCAGTTGTTCGTGTTTTCATGACAATATGTATATATGAAAAGCTTTTCTATTCGAGGAAAAATCATGCTACTTCTGAGTGTTACTAGTTTTATATCGAGTGCTGTATTTTTAATGTATTCGATCGACATTTTTAAAAAAGATAAAGTCGCTTATATT
>JAYSQO010000050.1:0-31252 GCA_043721535.1 Bdellovibrio sp.
TTGTACTATCTCGCGGTACAAACGCTCCGCCTAAATTTCGACAGTCTGTGCCAGCTATTAAACAGGCAAAAGCCGTTGGATTTGCAGTTTGTGTATGCCCCCAGGCGTCGTCATTCTGAATAAGTGCAATCAATGTATTTTTCAGAATTGTTAAATTAGCTTCGCTCTGAATTCTGGCTTGGGACTTCATCATGTTGGTGACCAATGTTGTTATGCCGACAGTGACAATACCCATGATTCCGATTGCAACTAGAACTTCAATTATACTAAGACCTTTGTTTTTTTTATTTTGCATACTGAAACTATCTCAAATTTATATTGTATATATCAACTGTTTTTGATTTAATTTAACGCAAAATGCTAATACTATCGAACATAAGGCTACTGACCGTCTTTTCTATTATTCTTGTGCATACGATTTCCTGGACGATGGAGTCCTTTAACTATTCACTTCACTGGGATTCCCATTTATTGATGCCCCCGGTGCTTACAGTATTGCTTTGGATTTTTTCAACTATACCACTTATGTCAGGAGTTTATCTTTATAACTCGGATGCCAATGCCGATTTTGATGATCCAGCTTCCAAAAAAAAATGGCTAGTGAGAATAATTAAACTAGGGTTGATTTTATATTCACTTGATATACTAAAAAATATTATTTTCTATGGTTTATCAGGATTTTTTTACACCGAAGTACTTAACATGATTGGTGCCAGCTACATTTTAATTGCACTGACGGCTTATTTTTCAACATACCTGACTTTATTGGTTGGTTTTTTTATTTTTGCGCTTTCTTTTTCTAAATATAAATCTGATTTTCACGTTGAAATTTTAAATGCCTATTTAAAAAATTATACTGATACACCCTACATTCACTACACGCTAGGTTCTATTGCCATTTTGGCTTTTTTATACTTTTTTAACAAAATTAAGAACTCAGAACTGCCAAAAATTTTCAAAAGAAATTTGTTTGTTCTACTAACTTTAGTCATGGCATGGCTTCTGCTTAGGGTCGGCCGACTTGACGTCAATGATAAAAATTTACATCTATCCTATGTCTATTATTTTAAGAATCTTTTTTGGGGTAGCTATACATTAAATTACAGTTTTTGGCCACTGGCACCGTGGGCTTCGCAAGTTTTAATTGGGTACTCTGTCGTGTCAATTTTTAACAAATTCAAATTAACACTGACCTCGAAATTAAAATACATGCTGGGGTTGTTAGGTTGTATGGTCTTAATTGCGCCGACTTACTACACCTATCAGAATTTTCAGCCCCTAGCCCAAGAATACGACAAACAACATTTTTTATGGAGCCTTGGCTTATTTAATTCAGGTGCACTTCTGGTCATTTGCGGCATAGGCACTACACTTTTACTTTGTGGTTTTATGGATCAATTTAGAATCAATTTAATAAACACAGATTTCACCAGATCATTTAATAAATCCATACTATGGATTTATTTATTTGTAACAACCATCGCAAGGCGAATATGTCACTTAACAACACAGGTGGTTGCTTTTGAAGTCGGACTAGTTTTAAATATTTTTATAGTGGTTAGTTTAAGCATGCTAATCGCTTATGTTCTTAATACAAAAAAGTTATCTATTACTCTTAAAAAAATAAATTATGAACTTTGACCAATTGGAAAGAATCAATACGGAGTCATCACAAATTACGCTAGCCGGTAATTTTAAAATAAATACTGATTTAGATAATCAGCGCCAGATCATTCATTTTTTAATCGAATCTGCAGTCACAGATTTTAACAAATCCGTTTTTATTAAACATCTTCCGAATGGAAAACCTTATCTAACAAATAGTCATCAAGATTTGTCGATATCGCATAAAGAAAATGCTTATATGATTGGATTATCTAAAAACTTTAAAATTGGTGTCGATGTTGAAAATTTGCAACGTCCTATGAGTTCAGATTTTTTGCAGAATTATGTTTTATCAGATCACGAAAAAAAGTCAGGACTGCATACTGTGCTGAAAAATAAATTATCCATCAATGAATCTGAAGTTGGCTATTATCTTTGGTCTATTAAAGAAGCTTTTTTCAAATCATTAAATACAACTGATTTTCATCCACGAAATTACATAGTGAACTTTGATAATGACAATCTGCAGGTCTTAACTAGTGATGGGGTGTTAAAATCAAAAAACGTCCAGTTATTTAGACGTGGTCACCTGATTTATGTCGAAGTTCTTAGCTAATTTCTAACCGCCCCGTCACATAAATATCCGTACCAAATATTTTTATTTTAATATTTTTAAGAACTTTTTTCTGCGCTAACTGTTGCGTAGAAAACCCATTTGTCCAGCTTAGTCCGTTGACTGAGCCAATAACTGAAGTTGCAGTGAAAATATGTAATCGATCGATCAGGTTTTCAGCCAGGAAACTTGAGTAAGTTTTTGCTCCACCTTCAATAAATAGTGATTTAATATTTAAAGCCCATACATTGTCTATAAGCTGCTGAAGATTTTTAAATTCGATCTGCTGATATCCAAAATCACTGTTTTTTTCTTTAACAGCAAAAAATATATTTTCTTTTTTATGAGCTTTTAAAAATTTATAATCTGTTCCTGATTTTATTTTTTGAATTAATTTTCCTGACAGATCTAGAATAATTAATTTATTTTCTTTCTGAATCGTCGCATGGCGTATATTTAATGATGGATTATCAATTTCAATTGTACCTCGCCCAACTAAAACTGCATCATACCAAGATCTTAATTCATGAACATATTCACGTGATGCTTCTGTCGTGATCCATTGGCTTTCACCAGTCTTTAATGCGATTTGCCCATCTAACGACTGTGCAACTTTAGCCGCAACAAAAGTTTTTTTCTCGGTAAAGTTTTTAAGAAAAACCTCACATAAATCATTTAAATCAGATTTCAAATGATCTTGGTATTCAGTCGCACGAATACCCGCTTTTTGAATGATGGCTGCACCCTGCCCTGCAACTAATGGATTAGGATCGACAAGACCATAAGTAACTTCAGCTAATGGCAGTGTTGCAATTTTTTTTGCGCATGATGGTGTTTTGCCCTCATGGGCACAGGGTTCTAAAGTCACAAATAGTTTTGCATTTTTTAATTGATCGGGCTGTAGTTTATTGATGGCATCGATTTCGGCATGATGATCACCGTATTTATGATGATAGCCAGTCGCTAATAATTCATTTTTAGAATTTAAAATAACACAACCCACAAGTGGGTTTGGTGAAACAAAAGGTGCACCTTTGTATGCTTCGCTGATCGCCAAAGCCATGGCTTGATCATTTGTTAGAACTATTTTTTCATCCATGATTGCCAGTACGAATGAACTTCTGTTTGTTCAATAAAAGGATCAACTTGCAGAGGCTTCACTGTATCAATCATCACAGCCACTTCATCTGTAAAAGTTTTTGTACCTTGGGCAGCAAAAGCTTTTGGATGTGGCCCGTGCGGAAATCCCGCTGGATGAAACGACATCATATTCGAATGTAAGTTATCACGACTAAAAAAATTTCCTGCGTGATAAAATAAAACTTCATCATAATCGATATTCTGATGATAAAATGGAACCTTAAGGGCATCAGTATCTGTTTCAATCAAACGTGGCAGAAATGTACAAACAACGAAACCATTAGCAGCGAATGTTGTGTGAGCTGACGGAGGTAAATGCACACGATGAGACATCATCGGCATCATATCATCAATGTGAATAGTAAACGGGAAGTAATCCCCTTTCCATGCCACAGTGTCGTAAACACATTCATCATAACTGAATTTTGTCACAGCACCTGAACGTCTGACTAAAATTTCTTTAGAACAAACTTTTTGGTCTTTTTTAAATTGGTGTAATTTTTCAAGATTTGGTTTTCCAAGACTGGCTAAATCATAAAATGCATTACGACCAACCATTCCACGATCTGGTTCACGGTAAAGACCGGTTGTTGATTCAATAATAATGAACTGGGTGTCTTCATTAAATACAAACGTATGGTGAAGTGATTTCGGAATATTAATGTAACTTCCTGTTTTAAATTCAAGAAGACCATATTCTGTTAAGACTGAACCCGATCCACAATGAGTAAAGTAAAGGGATTCACCTTCAGTGTTACGTAAAGATGTAAATTCATTCATTTGATTATTTAGGTTCGTTTTTTTATTCCACTGAGAATAAATCACCACATCAGAATTAAAAAGTAGTCTATGCCATTGTCCTAAAGTACATTTTGCAGGAACCAAATCATAAAGATGCGGCTTCAAAGGACCTTCAACATTTGTCCAGCGTGTTGGCGGTTTGTCTTTCAATAAATGAGACACGGGCCCGTAAAAACCTTTACGACCGTGTTCTTCTTCATAAAGACCTTCAGGAATTCCTTTGTGACCTTGAGTATGATTTTTACCTTGTGAATACTGATGCATAAATTATAAGTATCCTCTGGATTTTTGATCGGCTTCAATCGCGTCAAATAAGGCCTGAAAGTTTCCTTCGCCAAAACCTTCATGACCTTTACGTTGAATCACTTCAAAGAAAATAGGGCCAATCACATTTTTAGAAAAAATTTGTAAAAGATAACCATCATGATCACCATCAACAAGAATCGCATTTTTTTGCAGTTCAGATATGTTTTCGGTCACTTGCGGCAAACGATCCATCAATTGACTGTAATAAGTTTGCGGCGGTGAATTTAAAAATTCCATTTTATTGTCTTTAAGTTTTACTAAAGACGGTACGATATGATCTGTCACTAATGCTAAATGCTGGATACCTGAACCTTTATATTCATCAAGGTATTCTTGAATTTGTGATTTCGAATCAGTTGGTTCATTGATCGGTACAGAAAATTTTGAACAAGGCGAGCGCATCACTTTTGAAATTAAGCCTGTGCTTTTTCCGCGAATATCAAAATAACGGGCTTCTCTGAAATTAAATATTTTTTCATAAAAGTCGCACCATTTTTGCATTTCGCCGACTGGAACATTATTTGTAAAATGATCAACAAGTCGTAAACCTAAACCCGTTGGTTGAATTGAATGATCTTTAAGACCAAATATAGTTTGATAAAGTTTGTTGTGATTTATTTCATCGATGAAATAAATCAATGAATCACCAATTCCGTAAACAGCTAAAAACGGAGTGGCCCCGCGTGAAGCTTCGTTTCCGTCGTAGGCTTTGGCTCCGCGCTGAACGGCAACTTCAAAAGCTTTCTGAGCATCAACTACACGAAAACCCGTTGAAGGGATACATGGTCCATGTTGTTTTGTAAAAGTTGTTGCAAAAGTGTTCGGTTCACAATTCAAAATAAAATTGATGTCACCTTGTCTGTAAAGTTTAATATTTTTACCAGCAACTTGAGCGACTTCTGAGAATCCCATTTTTGTGAATAGATTTGTAAAATACTGCCCGTCTGGCCCAGAGTATTCAATGAAATCGACCCCATTTAATCCACATGGATTCTGCTGATTAATTTGTCCATCATTCCAACGAATTGCTGTCATAATATTTCCTTTTTGACTGGTCTTTTTTATACCAGCTAAACTTATCAATAGCCGGTCTTATAGGTCAAAGCCTTTATAGCTCCTCTAAAACGAATAAACAGTCATTTTTACTGTACAGATTGCTGACAGTATCTGGAAAGCCCCAATTTTGATATATTTGACGTCTCTCTAACCGAAAGGCCATTTATGAACAAATTTATGAGTTCCAGCTTACTGAGTCGAAAAATAACCGCGACAAGCCTAGCACTGCTAATGGCCTCTAACGCCTTTGCTTTTGAGACTGAAGATTATAATTTTGGCCAAAATCAAAGCTACAGCTTTGGCGGGCAAGCTGGCCCTGGATTAACTGACGGGTCTGATGGTGCCTACGAATACGCAGAAAAAAATGCATCTGTATTAACGAAATCAAATATTGAAATAAATAAAAATTACTATGTTACCAGCGATGCTGTGAATGTCAGAACTACTTATTCACTGATAGATAAAAATGCTATCGGCAAATTAGGCTTTAATGATATTGTTCAAGTTTTAGATGTTGTAGATGGCACTTTGCCGCTTGTTCGCATCCGTATTATTCAATCGAAAACACTTAAGGTTTCTGATGACCAAGCTGTTTATATTTCTAAAGATTTCCTAAGCGAAAAATCAGCACAACTTAAAGGGACTAAATATTTTGTTATTCAAAATGTGGCTACTGAAAAGACACGTGTTTATGAACGTTGTACTGAATCAGTAGATTGTGCTCACAAAATGGTTTTTGAAACAGATATGATCGTGGGTCGTCCCGAAGAGGCACCGAAAAACTTTCCTACAGGTTATAGAACATGGTTAGGTCACAGTAAAATTAAAGAATGGGTGAAGTTTTATCAAGATGGTGGAAAAAACTATCCTCGTTGGTATACACCAGGACAAGATATCAGAACTATCCCAGAACCAATTTCAAATTCTGGCAAGTTGTCGGGTTCAAAAAAATGGACAATGGAAAAACCAAATGGTGACGATACGGTCTATGGTGCTTTCGGTTGGTACGCTGCTAAATTACATCCTGAAGGAATCAACGACGGTGTTGGTAGTCAGTGGATGCACGGAACAATTGGCTGGGGTAAAGATGGCGATCTACCAATTCAAGTTGCTCGTAGTGGTTTTCTTAATTTCTTTGGTAATCCCGCATCTCATGGTTGTACACGTTTAGAAAACAGAGCGGTAGCTTACATGCGTGAACTATTACCTGTTGGTACAGACGTTTACAGAATTTATGCCCGTGAAGCCACTCGTGAAAAAGAAGAATCATCAAAGGGTGGTTTGTTTTCTAAAGCAGAAGTAAAAACACCATTGGCAAGATATGCTCAAGAGCTAACAAATCCAATGACGTGGAATTATATATTATTAACTAATGGAGCTGCTGAATCAAATGGTTTAACTGCTGATGCCCAAGTCATCCAATCAAAAGGCATTAGTGTAGCAAGTGAAAATTTAATTGAGCAAGGGTCTTACAAAGTTGATAAATACCCAAATGTTGTTCCATTAAATTACACTAAGTCATCTTATGATGGCGGTGGAGATCGTTACGAAATTCAAGATCAATTTGGTGATACGCCAGATATTTTCAAAGGTTATTTTGTCATCGATGAAGGCCGTTTTGTGGATTACACTCATCCATCGCCGGCTGCGACTGGTGAAAAAATTAGAATTAGTGGTTTATCAGAATTTCGCACAACAGTGCCTGACTATTTAAAAACATCAGGCGCGATTCAAATTCCGAAAGTCACATGGAGACCCAAACAAAATGGAATTCCAGGTGCAGGAATGGCCGGTCCTAAATTTTAGACCTGAATTCTAATTAGTCTGTTTTATATCTTGATAAAATTGAATCACATCGCGATCAACAATAATTGATCGCGGATTCCATCTGACAATATGCAATCCTTGTGGCGTTCGTAATCTTGACAACGCCACGTAGGCTTGACCAGG
This sequence comes from Bdellovibrio sp., assembly GCA_043721535.1. GTDB lineage: Bacteria > Bdellovibrionota > Bdellovibrionia > Bdellovibrionales > Bdellovibrionaceae > Pseudobdellovibrio. The sequence goes on from JAYSQO010000050.1 coordinate 7,472, forward strand.
CTCCCATAAAGAACTTAAATCACACCATAATTCATCTAACGTTGCGCCCTGAGATTTATGAATCGTCGTCGCATAAGCTAATGTTAATGGATACTGAATCACACTGGCTTTAGGGTTTCCGTCAGCATCCATCATTGAAAACGTCATACGTTCAACTTTGACTTCTCGGCCGTGATCTTTACATACAGTTAAAGATTCTTTATCGTAATCAACTAATGTGCCCCGTGTTCCGTTCACCCATCTTTTTTGCATATCATTTTTTAAAAATAAAACACGACAACCAATCTTTAATTTTAATTTTTCAGGAACCGGTGATGATTTCTTCATTGCAGTGACATATTTTTCATCACCAAAATAAATAGAGTCAAATTCAATTTCTTTTTCTGAAATTTCGCTTAATTTTTTTTGATTGTAATTTTCTGATTGTTCACGTCTTGGGAATAATCGTGTTCCTGAATGATCTTCATCATGCACTTTAGTGTGATCGTTTAAAAATTCAATAACTACAGGGTTGACTTGCCCGTACCGAATTTCACTTAAAATATTTAAAAATTCGTTATCAGCCACGCGCTGATTGTGTTTTAAAATACAAACTTGTGGATCAGTTCGTTTCCAGGCCTCAGTTAAAAAACACCAATCTTTTTTTTGATTCTGGTTTTTCATAACAGGTGGCAATTGACCGAAATCACCGACGCAAATCAGTCTTAATCCGCCCCAGGGTAAAGTTGATCCCCGAGCTTTTTGGGCTAACGCCTCAGCGATTGTAAAAGCTTCGCCAGAAATCATCGAAATTTCGTCGATGATGATTCCTTCAACTTGGGCTATTCGCTTAAGTGTTTTATTATCTTTCGAAACCCGCAGGTATGTGGCGTCAGGACCGCCTTCCATAATACCCAAACCAAAAAAACTATGAAATGTTCGACCACCCAATAAAACAGCAGCAGCACCAGTGCTGGCTAAAATCGGCATATTTTTTGGGTCTAATTCTTTAATGAGCTCGCGAACAACGTAGCTTTTTCCACTGCCTGCGCCACCAGTCAAAAAGACGTTCTCACCAGACCGCATAAGGTCTAGAGCCAGTTGTTGTTCGTTTGAAAGCTTGGTCAGAGTGGTGTTTTTCACAACAGCTATGCTAACCGTGTTATGACTTCTGTCAAAAGATAAACAAGTTATTTAAATGTTGTTGCTGTGGGTCTTAGGTACACATATAATTAACCTCTACATAGAAAGAGTCATATGCCATCAAATAAAGTTTACGTTAATCGAACTCTCAATTTAAAAAAAATTAAGTACATAGGTCTTGATATGGATCATACCTTGATCCGCTATAATACTGAAAACTTTGAACGCTTATCACATGCCAAAATCATGGAAAAACTAGTTTCTGGCAAAGGCTATCCCGAACAAGTTAAAAAATTAAAATTTGATTTTAACTTCGCGCTTCGCGGTCTTGTTGTTGATCGTAGCAAAGGCAATTTATTAAAATTAAATCGCTACACAGCGATTCGAAATAGTTTTCACGGTTTGAAACCCTTAGACTACAAAATTCACCAAAAAGTTTACCGATCAACTTACATTGATCTCAGTAAAAATGACTACTTAGCTGTTGATACTAGTTTTTCTTATTCATTGGCGCATGCCTATTCACAGCTAGTTGATATGAAAGACAATGATTCACAATTAAAATTACCAGACTATGGAACAATGGCTGATGATATTTTAGCTGCCCTTGATGAGGCCCACCGCGACGGTTCATTGAAAGATGCTGTTCGCGCAAATGTTGATCACTACATCATTAAAGATGAAAGCGTTGTTCGTGGTTTAGAAAAATTTAAAAAACACGGCAAAAAAATATTTGTTCTCACAAATTCTGAATTTCATTATTCAAAATTACTTTTGGACTTCGCGATCAATCCCTACTTAAAAGATCATAAATCATGGGTTGATTTATTTGAATTCGTAATTACGTTTGCTCATAAACCAAAATTTTTCTATGATGACACACGGTTTTTCAAAGTTAACCCTGTAGATGGCACAATGACAAACATCGATGGCAAACTGTCACCTGGTGTTTATCAGGGGGGTAATGCCCGTGAATTTACGAAGCATTTAGATCTTGAAGGCGATGATATTCTTTATATTGGTGATCATATTTACGGTGATATTTTACGTCTTAAAAAAGATTGTAACTGGCGTACAGCAATGATTATTGAAGAACTTGAGAATGAAATCATGCAAAATAAAACAGCTGAGCCAATTATTAACGAAATTGATAATTTAATGAAAAGAAAAGAGCCTCTTGAAGAAGGTTTGACTGAGTTGATGACGCAAAAATACGAGCGCTCAACAAAAATTGATGAAAACAAAATTGATTTATTACAAAAAGAAATTGGTGAATTTGATACCCAGATCAGTCAACTGATTAAAAAGCAGCACACTTTGTATAATCCGAATTGGGGTCAATTAATGAGAGCCGGCAACGAAGAAAGCTATTTCGCTTATCAAATGGAAAGATATGCTTGTGTTTATATGAGTAAAGTCAGCGACCTGTTTGATTTGTCACCGAGGACTTATTTCAGAGCGCCGCGAAGACCACTAAGCCATGAAGTAGGCCAAGACTAAGAAAGATTTTAATTAATTTTAAAAAAACAAAACCATAAAGAAGGAGATTTTTATGAAAAAAAATAAAGTTGTTCTGTTCATCGTTTCTGCGTGTTTACTTTTAACAAGTTGTGCGACAGATAATCAAAACACAGTTAAGGGCGCAGGGATCGGCGCAGGGATCGGCGCAGTCGCTGGTGCTATCATTGGTCACCAGTCTGGTAATCGTGAAAAAGGAGCCTTAGCCGGAGCACTTCTTGGTGGCGGCGTTGGTGGGCTAGTTGGTCGCAGAATGGATAAACAAGCTAAAGAATTAGAAAAAATTGCAGAAACGCGACGAACAGAACAAGGCCTAGTGACTAAACTAAAAAGCGATATTTTATTCGAAACTGGAAAATCAGATTTAAAAACTCAGGCCAACAGCAATTTACAAGAAATGGCTGCAATCATGAAAAAATACCCTGAAAATGTTTTAACTATCAAAGGCTACACAGACAGCACAGGTGGAGCAAAAACAAATGAATCTTTATCTGCTAAACGTGCTTCAGCAGTTAAATCTGCTTTAATTAATAACGGAATGCCTGCGCCAACGATTTCTACTTTAGGAATGGGACCAGCTAATCCCGTAGCAGACAATAAGACAGCTGACGGTCGTCAATTAAACCGTCGTGTTGAAATTGAAATCACTGTTGATGAAAGTAAAGTTCCTAAAAACTAATTACTGACCAATCAGGATCATGTAATTGTTTTCACCAGTTAAATCCATCAGCCCTGCAGTCAAATGCGGGGTTGAATGAATCTTTTCGATATTTATTTTTCTTCTAACAGATCTAGCCTTATTTGTTGAGGCACAACCCCAGTCCTTAGATCCAGAATTATCTTCAGCCATGCATGGAAACAAACTATTTTTCTCGTCTTCACTAGTCACTGGAAAATAAGCCATTGAAAAAGTGATTGGATTTATTTGAAACTGAGTTTTTATTTTATTGTAAGAATTTTGTTGAACCAAATTCGTTGAATAAATCGAAGCTGTAATAATTAGAACTTTTTTATTTTTTTGTTCAGTTAAAATTTTTCCAACCTGTACCCAGTCAGATTTGATAGCTAAAGTACCTTTAGCTCCAAAATATTGTTTTAATTCATCAGATAATTTTAATTCACTATCAACGTAAACTTCATCGAATAATCCAATCATTTTTTCTATTTCAATTTTAAAATTTTTAATCAATTCAAGATGGTTTTCTTTTTCAGGCTCTACACCGATTAAAAAATGCTTTTGCTGTTTAATTTCTAAATTTAAACGCTGTGTGATCGCTTTTGAAAATTCATTGAAATCAGTAAAATAACTGAGTTTGATTTTTGGCACAGTTCTTTGTGTTGGACCTAAATTAGCCACGAACACGAAAATCACTGCAGCTGTTATAATAACGTAAATAGGTAGATATTTTTTAAAATTCGTCATAATTAGGCCAAAATACCCTATTGCTTTTGAAATAAAAAGTGTTATGTTCATTTAATAAATGGACTTGATTGAATGCATGATATTCGACAGGTACCGGGGTTAAAATGAATACAGGGATTACAAGCTCTACAATTCTTCTTATTGGTTCTGGCCGCTTAGCGACTCATCTAAAACATTGGTTTAATCTTTTATCACTGCAAAACATAAAGCTCACTTCTTGGTCAAAAGATATGACTCAAGCTGAACTTAATCAGTTAACAAAATCTGCCACACATATTTGGCTAGCGATCACTGATGATCAGATTATCCCTTTTTACGAACAGACATTAAAAGAATATCTTAATGATCATCAAACCACTGTTCACTTCAGCGGTTCTGTAGCTCACGAAAATATTGCATGTGCTCATCCACTGATGACGTTTTCAAGTCAAACTTACAGCTTTGAAACTTATCGTAAAATTCAGTTTGCTTTGTTTGATCAAAAAACTAATTTAAGTGATCTTATGCCTGGATTTACAAATCCTTGTTTTCAAATTTTACCTGAACACAAAGAACTTTATCATGCTTTATGTGTAGTCAGTGGTAATTTACCACAACTTATTTGGTCGAGGACTTTATCGCTGGCTGATAATTTAAATATTCCGACTTCAGCACTTCATCAATATATAGAAACTGTTTCTCATAATTTTATATCATTAGGATCAAAAGCTGTGACAGGTCCTTTAGTTCGTAAAGATCTAAAAACTATTACTGCTAATCTAAATAGTCTTAAAAATAAATCTTCAGAACTGCATGCTATTTATAAAAGTTTTATTCCCGCTGAAATTAAAAATAATTTAAATAAGGATTTTCTATGAAATCAGTTCTAGATTTTTTTAAGAAAAAAAAACTTCAAGAAAAAATAACGATGGTGACATGTTATGATTACAGTATGGCTAAAATTTTATCTCAAACCAAAGTTGATGTGATATTGGTTGGCGATTCATTGGCCCAAGCTGTTCATGGATTTCCGAATACATTACACGCAACAATTGATATGATGGCTTTGCATACAGCAGCCGTAGCCCGCGGAACAAATCAATTTATTGTGGCTGATATGCCATTTTTATCTCATCGCAAAGGCATCACATCTGCGCTTGAAAACGCACAAAAATTAATGCTTGCTGGCGCACATGCCATTAAAATTGAAGGCGTCCACGGGCACGCCGATGTTATTAAATATATTATCGAATCTGGCATACCTGTGATGGGTCATTTAGGTTTAACTCCGCAATCGATTTACCAATTGGGCGGCCCAAAAATTCAAGGTAAAACCACCGAACAAGCAGAAGATCTTATTCAGCAAGCCCAAATTTTAAGTGATGCAGGCTGTTTTGCAATCGTGCTTGAATGTATACCTAGTGATCTTGCGCGCAAAATCACTGAAAAAATCAGTGCCCCAACCATCGGGATTGGCGCAGGCCCTGCTACTGACGGACAAGTTTTAGTGATCAATGATCTTTTAGGTATGAATGCAGAATTTAATCCAAAATTTCTAAAAAAATATTCTCAGTTAAGTTCACTAATTACTGAATCTGTTAACATGTATGTTCATGAAGTGAATCAAAAAAAATTTCCGGATCATGACCACGAGTACACTGTATGACAAAAGTGATTCAATCCACAGCAGAACTGATTCAATTTCGAGAGAACTTTTCTTTCAGTGGTTTACGATCTAAAATTGGTTTTGTGCCAACGATGGGCGCTTTGCATGAAGGACATGCCAGTCTTTTAAAAAAGGCACGAGAAGAAAATCAATTAACAATTTTAAGTGTGTTTGTTAACCCAACGCAGTTTAATAACCCAAATGATTTGACTGGTTATCCAAAAACTTTTGAACATGATTTATCAATAGCCACAAAAGAAAAAGTGGATATTTTGTTTTTTCCTAAATATGAAGATATTTACGCCGATAACTACCGATTTAAATTAACAGAAAATGAATTTTCTGAAAAACTTTGTGGGGCACACAGACCTGGCCACTTTGATGGTGTTCTTACAGTCGTTTTAAAACTTTTAGTGCTGACCAAGGCCGATAAAGCTTACTTTGGTGAAAAAGATTACCAACAACTCAAGCTTATTCAAGATATGGCAAAGGCTCTTTTTGTAGAAACTCAAATTATTGGTTGTCCGACATTTCGCGAACACTCTGGTCTAGCCATGAGTTCAAGAAATTTACGATTAAGTCCTGAAGCTTTAGAAAAAGCGCCTTTAATTTATAAAACAATTAAAAATAATTCAGCTAACGAGGCATTTGAACAATTAAAACTGGCAGGATTTGATGTGGACTACGTCGAAGAATACTTCGGGCGTCGCTTCGCAGCTGCTAGTTTAGAAGGGGTCAGGTTAATAGATAATGTCGAAATCTAATCCAAAATTATTATTTATTTTAACAGGATCAATCGCTGTCTACAAAGTTTGTCAGGTGTTAAGCGATTTGAAAAAACAAAATTACCAAATCAAAGTGATTGCCACACAGGCAGCACTTAAATTTATTGGGCTATCAACTTTAGAAGGTCTCACAGCAGAAAAAGTCAGTGTAGATCTGTATGAAAATGGTTCCAATATGGATCACATTCATTTAATCAGATGGGCTGACATGATTGTTGCAGCTCCTGCGACAGCCAATTACATTAATAAAATGGTACTAGGCATTGGTGATGATTTGGCTTCAACTGTATTTTTAGCTCATGACTTTCAAAAACCTTTTTTGGTTTTCCCTGCGATGAACACAAAAATGTATCTTCACCCAACAGTTCAAAATTCTATTCAAAAACTTAAAACTATGGGAATCGATATTCTAGATTCAGCTAGTGGTGCTCTAGCCTGCGGAGAAACTGGCGTCGGTCGACTTTTAGAGCCTCAACAAATTATTCATGAGATTCAATCCCGCATCGATAAAGTCAACACAGTACAGTCTGGGTCAAAAAGAACTGGCACAGGCTTTAATAAAAAAATTCTGATTTCTTCTGGTGGAACCCAAGAAAAAATTGATGATATCCGTGTGATCACTAATAAAAGTACGGGGCAAACAGCGGCTTTCATTGCTGATACGTTTATTGAAAATGGTTTTGATGTGACTTACTTAGCTGGTGAAAATGCGAAAAGACCGCTGTTAGATTGTCATATTATTCCATATACCGATTTTAAAAGTCTTGATTTAATTCTTGATCAAAATCTTTTAAACCAACATCATGTTTTTATTCATACAGCAGCAGTTAGTGATTATTCTGTTGTGCCACGAACTGGTAAAATCAACAGTGATGACGAAAAAATAGAAATTAGCATGATTCGAAATCCTAAAATTATTAATAAAATTAAAAAAATGAAATCAGATATAAAATTAATTGGTTTTAAACTAACGTCGACATCAGATGTGCAACACATCACCAGCAAAGTTAGCACTTTGTTTAACAATGCCCGTTGCGATGTTGTCATTCATAATGATTGGTCAACAGTTAAGACCGATCATCATGTTTTTAATGTTTATAAAAATAATGAGCTTAAAAATAAAAATATCAATAAAACCGATTTAGCTCAGTATTTAATAACGGAGTCTTTATGATTTTATCACTCGATGTTGGAAATACACAAATTTACGGCGGGGTTTTTGAAATCTTACCCAACGGGCAAGAAAAAATGCTTTTGTCTTTTCGCAGGAATTCAAAACAGGGGTCTTCGTCTGATGAAATCGGTGTCTTTTTAAGATTAGTTCTTAAAGAAAATAGTATTGATCCATTAAGAATTAAAAAAATTGTTTTCTGTTCAGTTGTCCCAGATGTTATTTATTCTTTAAAAGGAGCCTGCCAAAAATATTTTGGATTAAATCCTTTTATATTGCAGGCCGGAGTTAAAACAGGTTTAAAAATTAAATATCGTAATCCTCTTGAGGTCGGTGCAGATCGCATAGCTAATTCAATCGCTGCTGCACAAATGCATCCTCATAAAAACCTTATCCTCGTCGATCTTGGGACCGCCACAACATTCTGTGCTGTATCTCATGAAAAAGAATATTTGGGCGGAGTCATCATTGCAGGATTAAAACTAAGTATGGAATCTTTAGAAGCAAAAACAGCGAAGCTGCCATCAGTTGAAATCGTTCAACGTGAAAATATTTTAGGTCAATCCACTGTCGAAAGTTTACAGTCTGGTCTTTATTATGGTCATTTGGGTGCAATGCGCGAGATCATTGGCCGATTATCTGTCGAGTGCTTTGCAGCCGAGAAACCCTACATCATCGGAACTGGTGGATTTTCGTCATTGTTTGAACGGGAAAAAATATTCGATCTGATCGCGCCTGATCTTGTCTTAAAAGGTAATTTAATCGCACTTGAAATGAATCAGTCCGCGAGAACATATGGAGCAGAAAAATGAAAATAAATATGCTTTATTCTAAAATTCACCGTGCCACTGTAACCAATGCAGATCTTAGCTATGAAGGCTCAATTTCAATTGATAAAAAATTAATTCAAAAAGCTAAACTTTACCTTAATCAAAAAGTCGATATTTATAACTGTAATAATGGCGCCCGATTTTCAACTTATGTGATCGAAGGAAATTCTGGCGAAGTTTGCCTGAACGGGGCTGCGGCAAGGCACGTTCAAAAAGGTGATGTAGTCATTATTGTGGCTTATGTTTCTGTTGATATCGATCAAGCTAAAAAGCACAAACCCACTGTCGTGTTTGTAGGTAAAAAAAATAAAGCTAAAGAAATCAGAAAAGAAAAAAGAGCCACTACTTCGCAGTATTCTTAATACATCAATTGGGCTTGGCCGATTTTAACTAAAGTATCCCAATTTTTTCGTAATTGTTTAAGTTCAGCTTTAAGTTGTTCCATTTCCTGTCTAATTTGTTCAACTTTTTGAGACTGGGCATTTTTATATTCTAATTTCAACTGATCAAACCGAGCCTGAGTTTCTACAAGTTTAACTGACAAAGGTTCTAACTTTTCTCTATAAAATTGTGAATTTTTAATTTTTTCAGATTCGACTTCTAGTCTGGCTTTTAAAATTTCAGAAAATTGAACGGTTTTTAACTTGCGGGCCAACCCAAGTAAAGCTGCAAATTGAATAGACCATTTCGTTGGATCCCAGTGGTACCATCTAATTCCATTGCGATAGTCAAATTGAAACTTGTGATGAAAATTATGGTAGCCTTCACCATGGGTTAAAATAGAAACAATAATACTGTCTTTAGCCGTTTTCTCTGACGAATAAGGTGCTTCTCCTAATGTATGACTTAATGAATTCACAAAAAATGTTGATTGCTGTGTTAAAAATATACGTAAGCCACCTGCAATAACTAAACCCAGAAAAGCATTTCCTAATAAAGCTCCAATAATTAATGGGACAATATAGCCGACAAAAACGGCCCATGCTAAATAGTGATTATGCTGGTACATGATTCTGGGATTTTTTTCTAAATCTGGTGCATGAATTGGCAAACTGACTGAATCATGCAGCATCATCCAACCCATATGAGCATAGAAAAAACCTTTTTTAATAGAATACGGGTCTTTATCTGTGTCTTCGAACCGGTGGTGAATTCGATGATCGCTGGCCCATTTCAAAGCTGAACCTTGAAAGGCTCCTGCACCAATAAAAAGTAATATTGTTTCTAGCAACGGATGGGCCTCATAAGATTTATGTGAGTACAGACGATGATAGCCCATAGTAATACTCAGGTTTGTTAAGACCGCAAAAACTAAACCAAAAAAAGTAATCCAGCCGATTTCACCGACAGTGTAGCTATTTGAATGAATCAAATAAAGAACAAGTGCACCAATAGAAATAACAGGATTTAAGACAAGGAATAAAGTAACCGACCAGCAGATTTTTTTAATTTTTAATGACATAGATATAGTCTAACAAATGATCTATTAAAGGCTATCAATTTTTGGCTTTTGGCTCTAATCTGAAATACTCAATAGCGTCTATAACCGCTTTAGGTTTATAGTACTTATATTGATCAACCCATTCCAATCCTTGCCATCCTAGCTGTTGAAATTCAGTGCGCGAAATGTCTCGGGATTGGACAAGTTCAAAGTAGTTAGAAATATGTTTGAGTTCATTTAAACGCATTTCCAGTGATGGTAAATGAAACTGAATAAACGCCATATCTTTTTCGACTTTAATAAAATCTAAAATATTTTTGTTAAATAAAACATCAAATTTATAATCTTTTTGGAAGTTAAGACCTTTAACTATCATCAGTTTTTCAGAGGTCTTAATAAAATCAATAATGTTTATTGATTTCAAATAAGGTGACAGAAAATAAATATGTTGTTTTGATTTAATTTGGTTAAATACAGTCAGTGGTAGGCTGGTTTTCGAAGGTAAAATCCAAATTTTTTCAGAGTCTTTAATGGCTATCTGTAATTTTAAATGATTCATCGAATGCTTAAGTAGACTGCTAAATAAATTAGATTGTTCATTCAAATGACCAGAGACTTCAAATAAATAATCAAAGTATGCTTCAGAATACGAATCAGATACTCCTTGCTGACTAAGGTAATTTTTTATTTGATAATAGAACGCAGTATCTATTTCTGATTTAGAATCTTGAAAAGACGAAAAGTAAGCCAAAAATAATTTAATATTATTTACGCCTTCAGCTAAAGGGTTTTCATATTTTAAAATTTGGTTGATTTTAATTTCAGAATCTAAACGAATCAAACTTAGATGATAAGTCATATCTTTGATAAATTGATTTCTTTTACGGAAACTAATCTGATTAAAAGCTTCAATCAGCGCTGATGTTAATAGTGGGCGTACACTTGTATTAACAATTTTTTCTGAGTTCAAATCAGTTTTTGAATTTTTTTGCTGCAAGCAAGTTTCGTAGTCTTCGGATAATTTCCAAGATGATTCGCAGTAACTTCTTTGGTTTTTAAGTATTTGTGGCCAAGGTGCTGGACCAGTTTTTGTCTGTATTTGTGTCGTTGGATCAAATAAATCAAATTTTCCGTAGATGAAGAAATAAACTAAATCCACAAATGAATCTTCGACGAAAAAATCATGTGATCGATTGATGTTATTTTTAGTATTTTGCTGAATAGCCCATGCTTTAATTATAGCTCTTTCAAAATGCCCTCTGGCTAAGTACAAATCACGACCGATCGTGATTCTGCGCTCTTCAACTAGAAATTGATACGGCTTTTTTTCTTTAATTGTGATTTGTAAGGGTTGAGTAAATTCAGATATTGACTGTAGTGCTGTCGTGATTTGATTTGATCTTTTAGTGATATCATTTAAATAGCCCTCAATATCTTTTGAGTACTGATTCTTAAGTCGATAACCACAGCGATAAGTTATCTTTTCTTTTTGTCTGTCGTCCTGCTTGCCAGTTGTGATAATGTCAAACTTGTCGACAACACTGGATTCAATACACTGTTGGGGTCTATTAAGCACAGCAAAGCCTAAAATTAACGAGCAAATTCCAATAGTTATAAATGTACTTTTTATAGCTTTCACAGGGAATTATAAAGCAATTTGAAGGCCTATCCGGCCAACCTTTGAGGATAATTCTTTACCCATAGCCTGGCTAAGCCACGCATTTGTTTTAATTAATTGAGCAAGATTAAGTTGTGTTTGAATACCCATTCCGTGAAACATATAAACAACATCTTCTGTGGCCACATTACCTGTCGCGCCTTTTGCGTAGGGGCATCCACCTAATCCGCCAATACTGGAATCAAAAGTTCTGATTCCTAATTTATATGCGGCTAATATGTTGGCTAAAGCTTGCCCACGCGTATCGTGAAAATGGCCAGCTAGTTTTTTAACAGGTATAACTTTCACCAATTTTTTAAATAAAGATTCGACTTGGCCAACATGAGCAATACCAATCGTATCCCCTATCGAAACTTCGTAGCATCCCATATCGATTAATTTTTTGGCTAACTGAACGACTCTTTTTTCGTCAATAAACCCGTCGTAAGGACAACCAAAGCACACAGATAAGTAGCCACGAATTTTAATTTTATTTTTTTTCGCCAATTTTACGACTTTTTCGAATCGTTCGAAACTTTCATCAATCGAACAATTAATATTTTTTTGTGAAAAACTTTCTGAACAAGCAGCAAATATAGCGATTTCATCTAAATGGTGACTGATGGCTTTTTCTAGGCCAATTTCATTGGGAACCAGAACACTGGGATGTAATTTTTTAGACGATTTATATTTTTTATTATACTGAATCACTAAATCTTCTGTGCAGGCCATTTGTGGCACCCATTTGGGTGAAACAAATGCACCAATTTCAAAATTTTCAACACCGGCTTGAACTAATTGAGTAATTAATTCTAATCGGTTTTCAACAGATAAGTTAATTTTTTCATTTTGCAAGCCGTCGCGAAGACCGACCTCGATAAGTCTTACTTTTTTCATACTTTTTCCAATTTTATAAGTACGGCACCAAGCTGCACTTGATCATTTAGCTGCATATTTACTTTTTCAACAGTTGTTTTTAAATCTGATTTCAGTGTGTATTCCATTTTCATGGCCTCCATCACTAATAAAGCCTGACCAACTTCAACATGATCGCCAGACTTAACAAAAACTTTAGTTATTTTACCTGGCATCGGTGCCAAAATAATTTCTGGACTAGCTGTCGCTGATTTTTTACGGCGCTGGCCTTCACCAGATAAATCGGCAATGGGCAAGGACCATATTTCATCGTTCATTTTAATCCAAAATATGTTCTGAATTTTCTCAACTAATACAGTTATTTCATTTTGATCAATTTGAAGTGTTAATTTTTCCATTACACACCTCTCCATTGATTCAACCATGGTGATTTATGTGCTGTACTTGTTTTTGAATCTGGCGCTATAGGATTGATCATTTTTTTATAAGCTAATTTAGCCAATTGATTTCTAAAATCTAAATTAAAATCGGCTTTTAAACTTTCAGGAAAATACGTTTCAATAAAGCGTGTTGTCATTTGGCCGTTCATAAATTCTGGATGCGATAAAATTTCAATTAAATATGGAATATTTGTGTGCACACCAAAAACAATTGAATCTTTTAAAACCCGAATCATTTTTTGAATGGCTCGTGGACGGGTTTCATCCCAAACAATCACTTTAGCCATCATCGGATCGTAATGTGATGTAATGATATCGCCTTTTTCAAAACCAAATTCAAAACGACGACGTGGGCCTTCCGGCCATAACACTGTGCCTAGTAAACCGGTCGATGGCATACCATTCATATAAGGGTTTTCCGCGTAAACACGGCATTCGATTGAATGTCCTTTAGGAATGCGAATATCTTTTGAATTAAAAATAAAAGCATCTTGGGCCGTCAAAATTTGCATTTTAACTAAATCGATTCCTAAAACTTCTTCAGTTACAGGGTGTTCAACTTGTAAACGCGTGTTGACCTCTAATAAATAAAATTTTCCATCTTGAAGCAAAAATTCAACAGTACCTGCACTTTTGTATCTGCCCATGGTTCCAATAGTGACTGCAACTTCACCCATTTTTTTACGTAATTCATCAGTCAGTGACGGCGATGTCGCTTCTTCAATAATTTTTTGATGACGGCGCTGTACAGAACATTCGCGGTCAAATAAATGCACGACTTGTCCTGTACAATCACCAAAAATTTGAAATTCAATATGCTTGGCGCGGTCTAAATATTTTTCTAAGAAAATTCTGTCTGAACCAAAAGCTGACAAAGCTTCACGTTGGGCTGATTCAATCAATTCTTTAACGTCGTTCATTTGGTGAATAAGTTTCATTCCGCGACCGCCACCGCCTGCTGCAGCTTTAACAATAACGGGTAATCCAATTTTTTCGACTTCGATTAATAATGTCGAAATTGTTTGATCTTCGCCTTCATAACCGGGAATCAGCGGTAAACCGGCTTGTTTTGCTAAGTTTTTGCAGCTGACTTTATCACCTAAAGTTTGAATTGAATGCGCTGATGGACCGATGAAAACTAAACCCACTTTTTCACAGGCTAGTGCAAATTCGTAATTTTCCGAAAGAAATCCAAAACCAGGATGAATGGCATCAGCACCCATGGCTAGAGCACCTTGAATATTTGCTACAATGTTAAGATAGCTTAATTGTGTTGCTGCTGGTCCGATGCAGATCTTATGAGTTGCCATACGGTAGGCACGTGAATTCACATCTGCTTCAGAATGCAGCAGTATTGTCTCTAATCCAAGCTCTTCACAGGCTTTGATAATACGAACAGCGACTTCACCGCGATTGGCGATCGCGATACGATTCAATTTCTTCATAAAAAAGATATAAACTTGTTTTAATCGTTTGTCCAATTTTGTAGAATAAAGACTATGAAAATAGGCCTTTACTTAGATCAAGTCGCGTTACACATCCTGAATCAAGGCCTTTATATTAGCTGCGAACCAGTGGATAAAATTGAAACAGCTCAACCAGGTTTAGTTGATGAGCGTCTAGGTGAAGTCGGTGTTATTTATTTAGTCTGTGATTTAGAAAAAGAAATCCAAGGTAAAGCCAAACTAGCGGATGCTTTTATTACAACCTACGGTGACCCCGATCCCAAATTACTTCAGCACATGGGCTTTACTGATAAACTTGAAAAATTTAAATCAGAATATGCAGGTTTCTTTAAACAACACTTTCCTGATGAATCACTAATGGATGAAACAGAACTGTTTGTTTGTATTTACGAACCGATCAAAGACAGCTAAATTTCTAATCCGAATTCTGAATCAAAGATAACTTCTATAGCTATTATATTTGACCTCTGGCAGATATGACTTTTGCAATGATCAAGAGTCATGAATGAAATTGAATGTTTTGATGTCATTAAAGACTTTTTAAATCGATTATCCTAAACGTATGGAATTGATATAAATGCTTGTCGTATTGCATTTTTTGTGAAAAATGCATCTTTGTGTTTTTCAATTATTAATTTAGAAAAGACTCGTATTAAGCTAAATGACAACAGACTACTTTTCGTTGATTATGAAACTAAACAAATTAAAAATCACTATGGCTTCGATTTTTTAAAGTTTATTAAAGCCTATTTTAATAACAGTGAGACTGAATTTTTAAGTCTAGACCTAGAGTCTCAGTTAGATTTTTTGACAGTAGCCATTAATGAAATTTATTTAGACAAGGCAACAATACCTACGCTACTTCTTTAATGAAGTCCTCATCATCGTATAGATGTAAATGTGAATTTGTATTTATATCATCATAAAAAAAACTTACAATCCGACATTGATCTGATTTACTGGCGTATACCCAACCTTGATTGCAGATGTTAAATACTATACGATGCTCGCCATCTATTTTATAAAAATAGATAAGTCCTTGATGATTCGGTAATCTGATTAAATATTTCTTAAGAGCATTAAAAGAAGCGAAAATTTTTTCGCCTATAATTTTGCTACCTGATTCATTGACTAAGAAAAATATGTTTTCATTTACGTTAAGCTGAACAGCCACTTTGCTACGTTCCTGTAAACTTAAATCAGTTCTACACATAAGAATGTCTTTAATATGTTTAGTATCCATACCTATGTTTCATCGGCTCTAACCAGAATATAGTTAAGGTCTTATAGGCTGCAGGCCATACTAAGGCCTAGCTAGCACCTAAATATACTTTTATTTTTTCTCTAAAAACTTTTTAAAACGGGATTGGGCCTCTGCTCCGACACGCAAATTGCTTATGACTGTGGTCGTCGATTTTTTCTGCTCATCCCATGATGTTTTGTTCTGACTTAAAAAAATACTATTCATTAATTTTTTTGTTTCAGCGACAGCTTTTAATTCTAAAGATTGATATTTTTCAAGTGATACTTGAATTTCATTTTCATTTTTGTAAATGTTGTGAGCTAATCCAATTTTTAAAGCTGTCTCAGCATTAAAAACATCGGCATTCATCATATATGGTCTGACAAATGTATCAGAACATTTTTTTAAAATAAAAGCTGAAATCACAGCTGGCGATAAACCTAATTTAACTTCGCTAAAACACAATTGGGTATCAGAATGGATCAACACTTGATCACAAGCTGCCATAAGGCCCAAAGCCCCGCCATAAGCTGCGCCCTGAACAACACCAATCACAGGTTTGTTACAAAATGTGATGGCCTCAAACATATCCCATAACTTATTTGAATCTTGAATGTTTTGTTCTAGATTGTAACTCACCATTGATTTCATCCAGTTTAAATCAGCTCCAGCACAAAAAATATTTCCTGCGCCTTTTAAAACTATCAAGTCTGTTTGTGAATCATTTGAAAGTTGATTAAAAGTCTCTGTCAGCTCTTGAATCATTTCAGGATTAAAAGCATTTTTAATTTCAGGTTTGTTCAAAGTAATTATTTTAGTTGTCGCGTATTTAGGGTGATTTAAAATTTGAATTGTTTTCATCTTACATCCTAAAGACGCCCTGTAATTTCGGGCCCCAATCTTTATTTAAACTAGCTGAAATGCCTAAAGCTAAAACTTGTCGTGTATCCACAGGATCGATAATTCCATCATCCCAAAGCCTTGCCGTTGAAAAATAAGCTGAACTCTCTGTCTCATATTTTTCTAAAGTTGGTTTTTTAAATTCATTTTGTTCCGCTGCTGTCATCGACTGATTTTTTGCTGCTAACTGATCTAATTTCACTGTTAATAACACATTCGACGCCTGTTCGCCGCCCATGACGCTAATTCGTGCGTTTGGCCACATCCACAGCTGTCGTGGTTGAAAAGCCCTACCACACATGCCGTAATTTCCTGCGCCGTAAGATCCACCAATGACCACAGTAAATTTTGGGACTCGTGCATTTGAAACTGCCATCACCATTTTTGCACCATGCTTGGCAATACCCTCTTGTTCGTATTTTTTCCCTACCATAAAGCCTGTGATATTTTGTAAAAAAACTAACGGAACTTCACGCTGCTCACAGAGTTCAATAAAATGTGCTGCTTTTTGTGAACTTTCGCTAAATAAAACTCCGTTATTAGCAATAATTCCTACAGGCATTCCCCAGATATGTGCAAACCCTGTAACTAAAGTTTTTCCGAATAAGGGTTTAAATTCATGAAATTTAGATCCATCCACTAAGCGTGTAATGACTTCACGAACATCAAACGGGACACGTGAGTCAGCTGGAATAATTCCATAAAGCTCTTTCATGTCATATAAAGGATCTTCTATCGGCTCTGTTTTAATAGGTACTTTAAAATGGCGATTTAAATGTTTAACAATTGATCTTGCGATTTCGATTGCATGCTGATCGTCTTCAGCTAAGTGATCAGTCACGCCAGAAATTTCAGAATGCACATAAGCTCCACCCAATTCTTGTGCATCAACAATTTCACCAGTGGCCGCACGAACGAGTGGCGGTCCGCCTAAGAAAATAGTTCCATTTTCTTTTACGATAATATTTTCATCTGACATCGCAGGAACATAGGCCCCGCCTGCGGTACAAGATCCCATTACTACAGAAATTTGAGGAATATTTTGCGCACTCATACGGGCTTGATTATAAAAAATTCGGCCGAAATGATCACGGTCCGGGAATACTTCTGATTGTAACGGCAAATAAGCACCACCACTATCAACTAAATAAATACAGGGTAATCCATTTTCCATTGCGATTTCTTGCGCGCGTAAATGTTTTTTTACTGTCATCGGGAAATAAGTTCCCCCTTTAACAGTGGCATCGTTCGCCACAATCACACACTGTGTATTTTGAATTAATCCCATGCCAGTAATGATTCCTGCACCTGGGGCTTGGCCTTCGTACATGTCAATCGCAGCTAATGTGGAAAATTCTAAAAATGAAGATTCTGGATCTGCAAGGGCTTCGATGCGTTCACGGGCTGTCATTTTTCCTCGGGATTTATGTTTTGCTAAAGCGTCTTTACCGCCACCTAATTTAACTTCGCTAACTTTTGCACGCCAATTCTGAACGACGGCTGTCATTGCTGCGTAATTTTTTTTGTAGTCTTCAGATTGTGTTTGTAGATTTGTATCAATGATCATTGAACACCTATTCGCTGAATCAGCCTATGAGTTAAGACTTAATTTTTTAGAAAGTTTAATTTTAATTTGTATTTGATCACGGCTTTGAACAGAAACAGCCAATTCAGTTTCTGCTTGATTGTGTTTTTGAAAATTCATTAAGAACTGATCCATGTCTTCACTAGGCCACGATAGCTTTAATTCTAAATCTTGTATCCAACGATTTTTTTTTGAAACACTAAAGTCTAATTGATTGATTTGCCAAGATTCAACAGGCCAGTGTCTGCCAACTAATAATTTAACAAGTTCCATTGAACCATTCACGACTAGACCTAAATGAATTTCACTTTGTGAATCCAGATTGCTATTTTTATAGGGAATAAATCCTTTGATAACTTGATCATCCATTGACAGGATTTGAAAGCCAGTCCCCAATAATTCGGGCGCCAACCAGTCTAACGCATAGCTTAAAATAGGCTGTACACTTTGCGGACTATTCTGCTGCAACCAATTTTTAAGGTCTTTTATTTTTTCAATATGTTGAGGCTTAAAAAAGTTTTTCATAGCTTGATTGATCAAGGCTAACATGATGAAGTTATCTTGTATAGCAGATAGCTGACTAGCTATCTATCGTCTATAGATAACCCAGAGGATATTATGGTCAAAATCATCAGTTTTATCGTGTTCATAACAGCTTTTATTTGGACGTGGAATTTATTTAATAGCCGTTCTGAAATGGGCATTGAAATCCATGCTGGAATTCAAAGTAAACTGACATTATTGATTGAAGATACTTTAAAAAGTAAAAAACCAAGTCTAGCAGATTTTAAACTTATTAAAATGTACACAACTAAAATTGATGACCAAAAAGTGTCAGCACACTTTGCTTATGAATACACTGAATCTCTTGCACCTGATGCAACGACAGCCAATCCAGAAGTTGTTACACAAAATGTTTCAGGTGAAGCCATTTTGATTCGCGGTTTATCAGAAGATAAATCAATTCAAAAATGGGTTCTTCAATCTGTTAAAACAGACGCCCAAACTGTTGATTTTAAAGACGGCATATTGATCAGCTCAGAAGACACTACTGCACCGGCAGCAGAATCTTCTGAAACCAAAACTGAAAATAAATAATCCCCCATGGATTTTATTTCAATCGATGAATACGGGGATATTTATTTCACTGGCGATGAAAAACCAGTTTCATCAATTGATATCGCACAAGCTTTACTAAAAAATCTTAAATTAAATTCAGAATTTATTCTTGAAACAAGTTTTGAAGATACAACTTACATTGTCGAATTTTTTGACCACCCACTGCTTGTTCATAAAGTCACATCAGCCCAAAATAAAATACTCATTCACACGCAACATCAAATGCTTTTTGAAGCCGATATAAAAAAATTCAGCTTAGACCCGTTTGATCGCATTTGCGGACTAACCACATCCGACGCCCCTTTTAGACTGACAGAAAAAGCTCAATCACAATTATTTGACCAATGCGATCGCTTTGATGATGATAGTTTTACATTAGGTGAAATTAAAATAAATACTCCTAATTATTATTTAGAAAATTCTGCGATTTCTGATAGTGATTATTGGACACAAGTTTATCATCAAGAAAAAAATCAAGGACAAAAACCAGGATGGGACTTAGCTGACGCCGCGAACGCTTTTAAAGACATGCTTCCCCGTCTTAAACTACCTAAATCTAGAATATTAGTTCTTGGTTGCGGAGAAGGCCATGATGCTGCTTTTTTTGCCGAAGTCGGCCACGTTGTCACTGCAATCGATTTTTCCGCTGAAGCCATCCGTCGAGCCCAAGAAAAATACGGACATTTACATAATTTAACATTTATCAAAGAAGATATTTTTAATATTTCTCATGATTGGAATTACACTTTTGATATTATTATTGAACACACTTGTTTTTGTGCGATTGAACCAGATCGCAGAAAAGAATTAATCAAGCTATGGCGTAGACTTCTTCATGAAGAGGGCCAAATCATGGCTTTATTTTTTGCGATGCTGAAACGTTCTGGCCCACCTTATGGCAGTAGCGAATGGGAATTGCGTGAATTACTTAAAAAAGATTTTCATTTTCTATTTTGGGGCCGCTGGCGGGATTCAGTTCCTCGCCGATTAGGGCGCGAATTATTTGTTCTCGCTAAAAAACGGCGGGATTAAATTACTTAATTTATTTAACTATGAAGCTTTCTTTAAAAGCTCTTCATTAATTACTGTTTGATAGCCGATATTTCGCCTTTTTGCTTCTGCCTTTGCCCATTTAATAATTTTAGGATCAAGTTTGATGCTGATAGCTAAATATTTTTCCGACGATTTTTTTGCAGGTCGGCCCAGTTTTAGTACACTATTTTCTAAGGCTTTAGAAAATTTTTTCTTTTCTATTGCTGTTGGTTTTCGCCATGTACCTTTTGTTTTATTCTCTAAATTTTTCATACATTCTCTTTTCTTTATTGTGGCCCGTCTAGCAGAAATTAATCTGATTATATTGGCTTTTGATTCGGTAGATATGACCAAAATCACATTGCTTCTCAACTTTCCAATAACTTTGAATCTTTCTTCAAAGTTTGAATTATCTATATCATATTTCAAAATATAATCTGGATCAGAAAAAACAAACCGGGCAATGTCAAAACTCAATCCATGCTTTTTTATATTATTTAAATTCTTTTCTTCATCCCAGAAAAATCTTAATTCAGTATATACCATAATTCACCACTTTTAAAGTGAATTATGCAATCTAACTGAGCAATGGAGATGCTGTATATTAGCTATAAAGACCGGAAACCGGAGTTACAGGTTGTTAAAAAAGATATACCTAACGGCGTTGAAATATATCCATGGAAATTGTTTTTAGACGATATTTGGTGAGGTCTTATTACTTAATACACAGACCTTGCATATCAATCACGTTAGTCCACGAAAAGAATCCATGGCTTGTTGAATACTGAGTCGTGATTCCTTGAATAGTTCCATTCATACATTTTGATTGAAGTTGTGCGTAAGCTTGATCGACATAGTTCGTATCAGATACAAAGCCCATCACTGTGAATTGCTCAGTATGAGCCTGAACTAAATCACCGGCTTGATAAGATTTATACGTTGGTGAAAATTCACTCACGTGAGCTAAATGTAAACTATGTGTGCATGAGCTTAATAAAACAATTAGACACAGGCTTGTCAGAAATTTTAATTTCATAATTCAACCTAATTCTTAGCTTGTAGTTGTTGGCAGTAACCAGTCACTTTTAAATTCTTTTTCCAAA
Organism: Bdellovibrio sp.; assembly: GCA_043721535.1. GTDB lineage: Bacteria > Bdellovibrionota > Bdellovibrionia > Bdellovibrionales > Bdellovibrionaceae > Pseudobdellovibrio. The sequence continues at coordinate 28,828 of JAYSQO010000050.1, forward strand.
AGATAAATAAAAAGTATGCGATATTTTCGTCTTTAGTTAATACGCCAGTGATTTTGCCATTTGGACATTGTTGCTTTAATTCATCCACTGCTGTATCAACAAAATCATTGTTAAAATTAAAACCCAAAAAGATAAACTTACTTTTTTCAACTTGAATCTGGTTACTTCGATTCGGTGGAATTGATGTTAGTGAAACGCTATTTAATGAAACGCATCCACTGAAAAGACTTAATACTAAAGCGATGATTGTTATTTTTTTCATATTTATCCCTTATTTTTTTCTCGAGCTAATAAACAGTAGCCCGTTACTTTTACAATTTCACCAGATACAACTGGGTATTTTCGACTTTCACGAACTGATGTTAAACCTGTCACTTGTCCGCTTGGACATTTTTCATAAATTAATTGTATTAAATTTTTTGCGTAGTCTTTTACATAAACAGGATTTCCAGTTCGCGGTCCCATTTGAAACATAGCGATTGCATCTGCAATTTTTTGGATTTCTTGATTGGTCTGTTTGCTTGACACAGCTTTTGCGATACCTGCAACCTCTTGCACGTTGACCCCAGTTTCGCTGATTTTAATATCAAATGGTTTTGAAACAAAGTCGGCTCTATTTTCAATTTCACCTACTTGAACATGGTGAAGCTGTGCGCATGAAAACATGAACATCACTAAAACAATTAATTTGTAGTTTATTTTTTTCATTTAAAAAGGCTAGGGCATATTAGACGAATCCAATAGCCTTAACTCGACTTGTTAAAAAAAAGATGGGTCGGTTTTGCGATAAGCCGAGTTCTGTTCCTTGTGCTGACTCCCACATTGCCCACACAATTCGATAATCATTCCTCTGGGCCTTGCATTACTACAAAGCTCTAGCGATCTGACCCGGAATCTTCAGGCGAGTAGCCCTTATTTTCTATAAACAAGCGAACCTATTTACAAAAAACATTTGAATTTGCATTCAGATGGATTCCCTATTTGATCTTGCTTCACATCGAGTTTGGCTGTTTTCACTCCACCGACTCCCCTTAATTCTCCCGTTCCCGAAAAAAGGATCATAGCCTTGGATATTCTTTCTGTTCCACTGTTCCTCGCCTTACGACGGAGGGGAGTTACCCCAGATGTCACTCTTTGAAGCTCGGACTTTCCTCGAGATTTTTACATCCCGCGATCATCTGCAAAACCTTGCTCAAACTTCTAGCATTGCATCAGGCCTATTTTCAACAACTATCTGCTCTATTTGTTGCCCCGGTGTGATCGAAGGACTAGATTATTAAAACTGACTTAAAAGAGAGGATTTTATGAAGTATTTAAGTGCACTTGCTGTATTTTTTTTAGTTCTTGGACTTAACGTTGTCACAGTTGCAGGCGATGGCGCCCATGATGGCGTCGCTGTCGAAGAAACTCATGACAGCCATGCTAAAAAGCAAGGGCCAAATAAAGACTGGAGCCACAAACGCCAAGAACAAGTTGGTAAAATTTTTCCAGAAAAAGAAAAAAATGTTGAGGCTACAGCTAAACCTTCAGGTGTGAAATTAACATCTCCACAGTTTTTATCTAAAGTTTCTGGTTCATCAGTTAAACTTGAATGGGCTGAAGCTGCAAATGCAACGAACTATCACGTTCAAATTTCTAAAGATGCAGGTTTCAATAACCGTTCAATGTATTTAGCTGAGGACAAATGGGTTGAAGGAACTTCATTCGATGTTGCAAGCCTAGAACCAGGCGTAAAATATTTCTGGAGAGTCGCAGCTGTTAATAAAAAAAATGATTCAATGTATACAAAATCAGTATTTACGTCTTCTGCTTTTGAAACAGCAGTTCAGTAATTTTAATAAAAGGAAGACCACATGTCTAAAGTTGATAACGAAATTATACATCAGCAATTAAACTGGCGTTATGCTTGTAAGAAATTTGATCCCACTAAAAAAATTCGTGAAGCTGACTGGAATATCCTAGCTGAATCATTACGACTTTCAGCCTCTTCATACGGTTTACAACCTTGGAAATTTATCGTTGTTCAGGATCCTGAAATCAGAAAACAACTTTTGCCATTATCTTGGGGGCAAACTCCGGTGACTGATTCATCACATTTTGTCGTGATCACTTATAAAGAAAAAATAGATGAAACCCATATTGATAAATTTATTGCTGAAACAGCTAAAATTCGCGGAGCTGATAAGGCATCACTGTCTGGTTACAAAGACATGATGATGGGTGATCTAGTTAAAGGTCCTCGGGCTCAAGTCATTAACTGGTGGGCACAAAAACAATCTTACATCGCTATGGGCACTTTGCTAACAACTGCTGCGATGATGGAAATCGATACTTTGCCTATGGAGGGTTTAGACCCAGCAGCCTACGATAAAGTATTAGGATTAGAAAGCAGTGGTTGGAAAACTGTGGCTGCAGTAGCCTGCGG
>JAYSQO010000051.1:0-12331 GCA_043721535.1 Bdellovibrio sp.
GTCTAAAGACGCTTTTTTTATATCTGAATTTAATAAATATAAAAACAAAGCTGACTTTGTTGCTTTTAAGATGATTTCAGAAACCACTCGCGACTTTACAGCCCGAAATGGCAAACCTGATCAAATCACATCATTTCATGATGTGGGAGTCCTCATCGAAATTATTAATGATGGCCACATCGGTTATGGGTCAACATGTGAAATAACAGCAGATGGAATTAAAAAAGCTTTTGAAAAAGCACAGCATTTAACAGCGGTCTCATCAAGATTTCCAACAGCTCGTTTTGATTTATCAGTTAGACCACCATCAGTCGGTCAATTTTCATCTCAAAGACAAAAAAGTTTAGATCAAATTCAATTAGCCGAAATTTTTGATTTTTTAAAACAAACATCACTGAAGCTTAAAGTTTCTGATAAAATCGTGAATGCGCAATCTGACGCCATGGTGATTGAATGTCATCAGAAATATTTATCATCAGCCGGTGCTGCCTTTGAACAGGATTTTAACATTATTGTCAGTGCCTTGTCAGCGACTGCCCAGGACGGTGCCGAAACACAGACAAGATCTTTTCATGGTGGACGAGGAATTTGCCAACAAATCGGGGCTGAATTTTTTAACTTACAAAAATCATTGCCGTATTGTGAAGAAACATCTGCACAGGCTTTAGAATTACTCACTGCAGATAACTGTGAAACAACGACTTGTGATCTGGTGTTAGCTCCAGATCAAATGCTTTTACAAATTCATGAATCTATTGGTCATCCATTAGAACTGGATCGTATTTTAGGTGACGAGCGAAATTTTGCTGGCTGGAGTTTTGTTCAACCCCAAGATTTTGGCGAGCTTCAATACGGAAGTGACATCATGAATGTAATTTTTGATCCTTCAGTTTCAAATGAAATGTCCAGCTACAAGTTTGATGAAGTCGGCAACCCTGCTGAAAAAAAATATTTAATCAAAAATGGAAAACTTATGGCTGGTCTTGGCAGTTTAGAAAGCCAATACCGCTCTGAAAAACTTTTTAATAAAAAAATACCTGGTGTTGCAAATTCTCGGGCCAGTTCATGGAACCGTCCACCCATTGATCGTATGGCAAATATCAACTTAGAAGGCGGCAAACACACTTTGGATCAAATGATCTCTGAAGTCGAAAATGGCGTTATCATGTACGCCAACAGATCGTGGTCGATTGATGATTACCGTCGGAAGTTTCAATTTGGCTGTGAATATGGTCAAAAAATTAAAAACGGAAAAATCACCGCGACTGTTAAAAATCCGAACTACCGCGGCATCACAGTTCCGTTTTGGAAAAACTTAACCGCCCTAACCAATCCATCAACTGTTGAAACTTATGGTTCACCCTACTGTGGTAAAGGCGAACCTAGTCAGATTATTCGCGTAGGGCATTCGTCGCCTTATGCATTATTTAAAAATATAGAAATTTTTGGTGGCTAATTATGACAATGCAAATCTATTTAAAAGACTTTTCAGAAAAATTATTTCAAGATCTAAAATCTGATGAACAGTTAGGTTTGATTCTGCATTCTGAAGAAAGCACATTCATCAGGTTTAATAAATCTTTGGTCAGACAAAATTCAACTGTAAATCAACATGAAATCACTTTACAGTTTCATAAAGATCAAAGATTTTCTAAAATGCGACTAAATTTGTCTTTAGATTTAAATAACGATCTGCAAAATGCCAGAATGCTTTTAGTTGATGCCCGCACACAACTGCCACTGATCGATCCCCATCCACAATTTTTCAAATTAGCTAACAACGGGCAATCTGAAATCACTAAAAAAATCGACAGACTAAATGATGAAGAAATTCCTCAACTGATCAACCAAGTTTTTTCTGATAGCGATTTAGCTGGATTATGGTGTTCAGGTCCTATGAGGCGGGCTTCAGTCAACTCTGAAGGCCAGTTTCATTTTTTTGAATCAGATAACTTCTTTTTTGATTATTCAATTTACAATGGGCCACTGGCAGCTAAAGGCTATTACGCCAGTGAAAAGTTCAGCGAGAAAGATTTTACAGCGCAGGCCCAAGACACTAAAAATAAATTAAGTTTATTGTCACGCCCACAGCAAAAAATTGCCCGTGGCCAATACAAAGTTTATCTAGAACCGATGGCTGTTGCTGAAATTGTTGAAAACTTAGCTTATGGTAGTCTTAGCCAAGCGGCTTATAATTCTGGCTATGCTCCGCTAAAAAAATTGAAAAATAAAGAATTACTGTTTTCAGAAAAATTTGATCTGTATGAAGATTTTAATTTAGGCTATGTTCCGTTATTTAGCTCAGCTGGTGAAATATCAGAACCAAAAATCGAGCTGATTAAAAAAGGTCAGCTGGAATCACTTTTGATTAGTACAGAAACAGCCCAAGAATATAATCTTAAATCAAACCAAGCTGATGCCAGCGAACAAGCTAGATCACTGACATTAGGTTCTGGAGCACTCAAGCAAGCCGATGCATTGAAAAAACTAGGTCGAGGACTCTATTTGTCGAATCTTCATTATATTAACTATAGCGATGTGCAAACTGCTAGATTAACTGGGATGACCCGCTTTGCTTGCTTCTGGGTGGAAAATGGAGAAATTCAAGGCCCGATACAAGATTTACGTTTTGATGAATCCTTGTATAATATTTTTGGTTCCAACTTAGTTGATTTAACTGACGAATCTTCAGTTTATCTCAGTACAAGTACGTACTTGAAACGCAGCTTAGGGGCGCTTAAGGTTCCTGGAGCATTAATTAATAATTTTAATTTTACTTTATAGGCAATCTCAACTATAAAGTAAACAAGCACGAATACGATAACCTTCAAAGGAGAACACAATGGCCTTATCAAGAATCCAACAATTAGTTCAAAAACTAAGTGAATCTAAAAATGTTCAAAAAGTGATTGTCGACGTCCAAGATTTAACTAAACAAATCCAAACTAAAATTAAACAAGCTTCAAATGATCCAGCGAATGCTAAGTATAAAGCGAAATATAAAAACTTAGTTAAAAAAGTCACAGCTGCAGAAAATGAATTACAAAAAGAAGTTAAAAAAGTTGTCACTCAAGTTAAAAAATCGGCTCATGATGTTGAAAAAAACTTCAAAACTTATAAAAAGAAAGCTCAGGCACAACGATCAAAAATCGAAAAAATGGTTCAATCTAAATTGAAAGCTAAAGCGTCTTCTAAAAAGGCAGCCCCAAAAGCTAAAAAAGCAGCTCCTAAAAAGAAAAAAGTAACTCGTAAAGCTTAGTAATCACGCTGTTGCCCCCTGAAGCCCCTTGTCAACAGCCACAGGTAACAACTTCAGGCTCGTCAACACAACCCCCAATATGCTAGTTTATGGCATCACAAATTGGGGGCATTCATGGATTTAAACTCAAACTTATCATCCCTTTCACCGCAAAACGAATTCACTGGTCGTCACATTGGTCCGTCAGTTGACGAACAAAACGAAATGCTGAAATATCTGGGCTTCCAAAACATGGAAGAAATGATCACTAAAGTTATCCCTAAATCAATTTACAATCCTGCAAAAATGAATGTCGGCGATGGAATTTCTGAATTTGAAATTTTAAATCAGCTTAAAAAAACTGTTTCAGAAAATAAAGTTTTCACATCACTTATTGGTATGGGCTTTCACGATACGATCACCCCGTCACCGATTTTAAGAAATGTTTTTGAAAATCCAGTTTGGTATACAGCCTACACACCATACCAACCAGAAATTTCACAAGGTCGTCTTGAAAGTTTATTAAACTTTCAAACAATGATCGCTGATCTTACAGGTATGCAAATTTCAAATGCGTCGCTATTAGATGAAGGCACTGCTGCCGCGGAAGCTTTAGCAATGGCGTATTCAGTTTGTAAAAAAACGGATGTGAATGCGTTTTTAGTTCACCCGGCTATGCACCCCCATGTGATCGAAGTTTTACAAACCAGATCAGAACCTTTGGGTTTAGAAATGATTATCTGCGAACCGTCTAAATATGATTTTAAAAAAGATGTATTCGCAGCCATTTTTCAATACCCAACAACTGAAGGTACAATTGAAGATTACAAAGCAATCACTCAAAAATTACATGATCAAGGTGCCTTAGTTATTGCTAGCGTTGATTTATTAGCACTCACAGTCCTAACTCCTCCGGGTGAATGGGGTGCGGACATCGTTGTTGGTAATTCACAACGCTTTGGTGTTCCATTGGGATTCGGTGGACCACATGCTGCTTTCTTGGCGACACAAGATCAATACAAACGTTCATTACCAGGTCGTCTTGTTGGAGTATCAGTTGATAGCAACGGACAAAAAGCTTTACGTTTAACTTTACAAACACGCGAACAACATATTCGTCGTGAAAAAGCCACATCAAACATTTGTACAGCGCAAGTGTTGTTAGCCAATATGGCAGCAATGTACGGCGTATACCACGGACCGCAAGGTTTAAAAAAGATCGCTTTACGTGTTCACAAGCTAACCCAAATTGCAGTACTTGGTTTAGATAAATTAGGTTTTAAGACCACATCAAATTTATTTTTCGACACAGTTAAAATTAAAACTGATCAAATTCAAAGTTTAGTTTCTATGGCTGAAACATTTGAAATCAATTTAAAATTTTATAGTGATGGCGTCGGGTTTTCGATTAACGAAACAACAACTTTAGCTACAGTTGATAAATTATTAATGGCGTTCAATAAAGGCCAAAAGTTAAACTTTTCCGCTTCTGATTTAGAAAAAACAATTAAAAATCAATGGCCTGAATCTTTAGTGCGTAAATCAGATTTCATGACTCATCCGACGTTTAATAGTTATCATTCTGAAACAAATTTAATGAGATACATTCATCATCTGCAAAACAAAGATGTGACATTAACTCATTCAATGATTCCGCTGGGTTCATGCACAATGAAATTAAATGCAGCGACAGAATTAATCCCGGTGTCATGGCCTGAAATTAATAGAATGCACCCGTTTGCACCCAGCACGCAAACACAAGGCTACCAAAAATTAATTAAAGATCTTGAACAAAAACTGTGTGCGATTACAGGTTTTGCAGCTGTGTCTTTGCAACCGAATTCAGGCGCCCAAGGCGAATACGCAGGGTTATTAGTGATTCGTGAATATTTTAAATCTAAAAAAGAATCCCACAGAAATATTTGTTTAATTCCTTCTTCAGCCCACGGAACAAACCCTGCATCAGCTGTGATGGTGGGATTTCAAGTTGTTGTTGTCGCTTGTGATCAAAATGGAAATGTTGATGTCGCTGATTTAAAAGCAAAAGCTGCATTACATAAAGATAATCTAGCTGCGCTGATGGTTACATACCCGTCAACACACGGTGTGTTTGAGGAAGCAATCACAGATATTTGTGAAGCGATTCATCAATACGGCGGACAAGTTTATATGGATGGCGCTAATTTAAATGCCATCGTTGGCTTAGCTCAACCTGGGAAATTTGGCCCGGATGTTTCGCATATGAATTTACATAAAACATTTTCTATTCCTCATGGTGGTGGCGGCCCTGGTGTTGGCCCAATTGGTGTAGGTGCACATCTAGCACCTTATTTACCAAAGCATTCTTTAGTTAAAGAGGCCGGCCCACAAACTGGTGTGTCTGCAACAACAAGTGCGCCTTGGGGATCAGCAAGTATTTTACCAATCAGCTGGAGCTATATCACGATGATGGGTTCTGAAGGTTTAAAACAGGCTTCACTAGTTAGTATTTTAAGTGCGAATTACATGGCTAAAAAATTAGCCCCATATTATCCAGTTGTTTATAAAGGTAAAGAAGGGCTTGTGGCCCACGAATGCATTATCGATATACGACCACTTAAAAAATCACATGAAATTGATGTGACTGATATTGCAAAAAGATTAATGGATTATGGTTTTCATGCACCGACAATGTCATGGCCAGTGATCGGTACATTAATGATTGAACCTACTGAATCAGAATCAAAAGCTGAATTAGATCGTTTTTGCGATGCGATGATTAGTATTCGTAAAGAAGCAGACACAAATCCTGAAATGATCAGAAATGCGCCTCATACGGCACAGGTTTTGATGAAATTAGAATGGACACATAAATACTCACGTGAACAGGCCGCCTACCCAGCATTGTGGGTTAAAACTAATAAGTATTGGCCACCAGTAGGTCGTGTTGATAATGCTTACGGTGATAAAAACATCGTGTGTTCTTGCCCTCCGATGGATTCTTACCAATAATAAGTAGTGGTTAAGAAAAAAGTTCTACTTATTCGTTTAGATAAAATCGGAGATCTGATCTGCACACTACCTGTAGATCAGATTCTAGATTCACAAATCTATGACACCACTTGGGTTGTACAAAAAGGCTTAGGCCAGGTTGTAGATCTTGGTGAAAAAAAACGAACTTACCTTGAAATTAATAAAAATACGCCGAAGAATTCACAATTACTGTTTCGTGAATTCTTGAAAAAAAATCATTTTGATATTGTGGTCAGCTTTCAGTGCCCTTGGTGGATTAATTATGAACTTTTTAAGGCTGGTATTAAAAAACGAATCGGCGTTGTTAGCCAGTGGCATAGTTTTTTATTTTTAAATGCAGGTCTTCGTCAAAAAAGATCTCAGTCCTTAAAACACGAATTTGAATATAACTTAGAACTTATTGAAAAAATCACTGGTAAAAATTCAGACCAAAATAAATCTAAAATCTATTTTAAAGTTAAAAAGCCAACAAGCAGTGCTGTCTTAACAAATCACAAATTGCCATCAAGTTATATCGTTGTTCACCCCGGAATGATGGGATCAGCCCTAAACTGGCCTGAAGAAAAATATATTTCTTTTATTGAATCTTTAATCAATAAAAATGAAAATGTTGTCATCACGGGCACTGCTAGCGATGAACCTTATCTTAAAAAAATAAAATCAGCTTATGAAAAACATGACAAAGTCATTTGGCTGCAATCAAAATTAAATCTGCAAGAGCTTGTTGAAGTTTTATATTACGCACAAAAAATTATTGCGCCATCAACTGGTGTGGCCCATATCGCTGCAAGCCTTGATAAAGAAATTCACGGCATTTATTCGCCGATCACAGTTCATCACCCCAAAAGATGGGCCCCCCGTGGACCGCAAGCCCACAGCCATTTTCCACGGGTTATATGCCCAGCCCAATTCAAATGTCTAGGGGACAAATGTCCTAGTTATAACTGCATGAATCAAATTCAAATAAATCTCTCTGAAGGTCTATAGTTTCTATCTCGTTCTATGTTCTAAAGTCTTGTAAAAGTCTTGATCACTTAACTAAAGCTGATCAATCCAAATATTTATTTTATGATAAAAGTCTAAGCATTTTTTTAATGAATCAAGCTCTATGAATCACGATCCGATAAGACCTTAAGAGGGTTTATGCGAAAAGTACTTCTGATTTTTACACTTATTGCCTTTTCATCGTGTATGAAAAATAATTCAGCTATCGAACTGTCTAGCCAAAAAGTTGCTGACAATATTGCCTGTGGCACTTTTAAAAGTTCTGTTTTTAATTCAATGTATGACTATTTAGAATCAGAAAAATCAGCACCGTCAGTGATTGAATTTACCCAAAGTTTAAATGAAAAACTAGAACCCATTTTTATTAAAAATAAAGTCGAATCAAGTGAGAAAAAAAATCAACTTAAAAATGAGTTAGCAAAGCTTTATGAATTTCTAGTTGAAGACTCAAAAAAGATAATGCAAAGAAAAACAAACTTAGAACACATTCAAACTTTAATAGAGCTTGAAATGGAAGATGTTTCCACAAAAACGAATGTGACCATGAACGCATCGTTAAAAACACAATTAGATAAAGTAAATGGTGTTGTACAATCTATGGATTTACAATGTGAACAACCCGATATAAACACCGATCTAGAACAGCCCTCAGCTAATTCAAGTAAAATGACAAACGGTGTGGACAATGTTTTTGTAACGGCTTACCAAAGTTGTCAGGCACTGGATGTTCCAGAAGTGAACAGATCGACAGCTAACGTTCAAGGAATAACGAGTGCAGGAACCCATACTGATGGAGTCGGATCAAAACGTTTTGTCACTGATTTAAAAAAAGTGCAACAGACACATCCGTATATCAAAGCAGCAGGCGATGGATCAGTTAAAGGGTGCTACAACGTCAGAAATAATCCTTTGATTTATGATTACGGTGGAAAGCCTTCATCGACTGGAAACGTTCTTAACTTTTTCAAAGATTTTGGTTCTGGCACAAGCGTTTTAGGTATTGATTGTTCTGGATATGTTGCATCTGCCGCTGCCGCTGCAGGCCTGCTGTACAGCCCTAGTTTAGAAAATAAGGCGATATATACTAACCAACAAGCAGTCAAATACATTAACGCAAAAACTTCAGGCTTTAAATGTTATAAAAACGTAACTATGACTGCGACATCAAATATTAAGCCGGGTGATATTGTTGGTGTTAAAGGTCATGTTGTTGTTGTCGACAAAACAGGTCTTGATCCATTCGGGTTAAAAAAATTAAATTCAATTTCAGATTGTGAAAAAATTGATTTTAACAATTTTGATTTTCTGATTAGTCAAAGTTCTCCTACTAAAAATGGTCTTGGCATCAATAAATATGTGATTAAAGATTACCTGCCTGAATCAACTAAAATGCGAGCAGCCTTTTTAGGTTTAGCTAAAGCCAGTTGCCAAGCTTACTTTACAAATAAAACTGTGGCTGCCACGACCAGTGAATGGGGCGCGATCAGACATTTAGGCACATCACAATGTGTAGCACCGAAAATTCAAATGGCCAATCAAAGTTGCGTCAGTCAATGTCTGAAATAAATCAACATACTATCTTTGATATTATCAAAGTCCCTACTCAGCCCTTACAAAAATTAGCTGATTCTATTTTGCAATTATCTGATCATTTCGTGAATAATCCGGATGATTTAACCCCGTGGACAGAAAAATTTTGCCAAGAAGCCTATCGCTACTATTATTTGCCGCTGAATTACTTGCGTTGTTTTAATGTTATTCAACGTGGTCAGTTGGTGAATTTTTTTAAAGATGTGGAAACATCTGTAGATTGGGGATCTGGCCCAGGCACAGCATCGATGGCTTTAAGTCAGCTGTTAGGATCACAGATTAAAAAACAAATTTTAATCGATCAATCTGATATAGCCTTAAAAGTTTTTTCAGATTTACATTCCCATTTGAAAAATAAAGAAATCACTGATAAATTAAGTCTTAAAAATTTAAGTGTAGACACAAAAAAATCATTACTGGTTTTTTCATATAGCTTAACCGAAATGAAATCACTACCTGATGGCTATGAACAATTTGAATCAATTATGATTTTAGAGCCATCAACCCAAGACGACGGACGAAAACTTTTACAAATCCGAGAAAAATTAATAGCCCAAGGTTATCACATCTGGGCCCCGTGCGTGCATCAACAAAGCTGTCCGTTACAAAGTCAATCAAAAACAGATTGGTGTCATGATCGTTTTCATGTGAAAGCGCCGGATTGGTTTTTAAAAATGGAGCCGTTTCTGCCCTTTCGTAACCGCACCATCACAACTAGTTATTTATTAGCGAAAAAAACTGCACCAGCCGCAGAAATTAAAAACTTTGCCAGAATCACTGGGGATTCTTTGGATGAAAAAGGCAAAACCCGTCAGTTAGTTTGTCGTAACACAGACCGCGAGTTTTTAACATGGATGCACAAATCCATCACACCCCAAACCATTCCCCGTGGCGAATTAGTGACTTTACCTAGCGATCTTGAAAAAAAATCCAATGAATTACGATTGAGTCACTCTGTCGATATTAAAAAAAATAGCTAAAAAACCTTGATTAGGTAACTGCCCTCAGAGTATTTTCTTGTCATGCAAAACACTGTACAAAAAACACCGTTATTCGATGAACATGTTAAATTAGGCGCGCGTATTGTTGAATTCGCGGGATGGCAAATGCCCATTCAATATATTGGCCTTAAAGAAGAACACAAAGCCTGCCGTGAACACATTGGTTTATTTGATGTTTCGCACATGGGTGAAATTCGTTTTAAAGGACCAAAAGCTGTTGAATCACTTCAGTGGTTAGCAACAAATGATGTTTCAAAACTTGAATCAGGTCAGGCGCAGTATGCCTTATTACCGAATGATCAAGGTGGATTAGTTGATGATATTTTTATTTATTGTTTAGAAAAAAATAATGATTACTTAGTTTGTGTGAATGCTTCGAACAAAGATAAAGATTTTGCATGGATGACAAAACACAATAAGTGCGCTGACGTCACAGATGAATCAAATCATTGGGGACAAATTGCGATTCAAGGGCCAAAAGCATTGGCCTTATGTGATCAAATTTTTCCAGAATTAAAACCCAGCCAATGGCAAAGAAATGAAATTAAAAAATCAACTTTTCAAGGTCATACCGTTCTTGTGGCAACAACGGGTTACACGGGCGAATTAGGCTGCGAAGTTTTTATTGAATCAGCAGGAACAGCAAAACTTTGGACAGCTTTAATGAATAATCCTTTAAGGCCACAACCGATTGGTTTAGGCGCGCGCGATACATTACGAACAGAAATGAAGTATTCACTTTACAGTCATGAAATCGATGACACGACTAACCCTTACGAATCGCTTTTAGGCTGGGCTATTAAGCCTCAGGCTAAAGATTTTATGGGGAAAGCGCTCATTGTGGCTGTTAAGGAAAAAGGGCTTAAGCGCAAGCTGATCGGCTTTAAAACTTTAGACCGGGGAATTCCAAGGCAAGGCTATGAGATTAAAAATGCAGCAGGTGTAAAAATCGGAATCACGACAAGCGGGACTCATTCCCCAACTCTTGATGAACCCATTGGCATTGCCTACGTCGATACCGCACATTCTACTGAAGGTTCAGAGATTTTCGTGGACATTCGTGGAAAGCTTGTTAAATCTGTCGTTGTTAAAACACCTTTCGTTACTAAATAAGGAGCCTTCATATGGCATTTCATATTCCAGAAGATTTTTACTACACAAAAGACCATGAATGGGCACAAGTTGATGAAAACATCGTAACTGTCGGTATTACTGAATTTGCTCAAGATCAATTGGGTGAGGTTGTTTACGTTGATCTTCCAGAAGAAGGACAAAAAGTAACACAAAACCAAACTTTCGGAGTTGTTGAATCTGTTAAAGCAGTTTCAGATCTTTACGCGCCAGTTTCTGGCACAGTGATCGAAGTGAATTCGTCTTTAATCGATGACCCGTCTTCTTTAAACGACGACCCAAATAATAATGGTTGGTTAGTTCGTATTGAGATGGATTCTGAAAAAGAACTTGCTAACTTAATGCGCTCGCCTGATTACAAAAAATTAATCAGCGACAAGTAATTCTTGAAAATTAAATAAAAGGCAGCTACTTTGGCTGTCTGTTATCAGTATCACTTAATTCATCTTATTAAGTGCCCAGTTGGTGGAATTGGCAGACACACTAGGCTTAGAACCTAGCGCCGCGAGGCATGGGGGTTCGACTCCCTCACTGGGCACCATTTATTATATATACCTGAAATCATTTATTAATTTTGTTCTAGCTCGATTCTCTGGTTAGAATCTGGTTAAACTTTATCTTAACCAAGCTATTCTGGTTCTACGGTTCTAATGATTGCATCAATTAAAAAAGACTACACTCAGTTTTTTGAATCTAGATTTGAAATCTTTAATTATTATGAATCTAAATGCTGGTCTGCCGACTACATCAAGCGTATCACAAAAATGACTAACCTGTGGGGCTCTTTCTGCGCTAGGAAAAAAGGAACTTATTTTGAACCGATTCCAAAAATTGGTATTCGCATGCAACAAATCGTTAAGAAACGAGATCTTAAGAAAGACATCAGACAGTCAGCAATGCCCTTGCAATGGGATGAGCTAAGAAATCTTAAAACACGTTTCTACAATGAAAATCTTAATCTTCAATGGAACTGGTTGTATATTGGTATGTTTTTTGGCTTAAGACCTTCTGAAATTGATAGTCTTAAAAATACTAAAAATTATAGAATTGAGTTTGATAGTCAAAACGATGTTGAAGTTATTTACGTATACCAAAATAAGTTAAAAAACCTTGCTGAAAATAAACGATGGAAAATTATTCCATTAGTTGAGTCAGAACAAAAACAGGCTCTAGAGTTTATTAAAAGTACTGAATTTAAAAGACCTTTAAATAAAACTTTGAAAAGATTATTCTCTACTAAGGGTATCGATACTTATGGTTCTACGGTTCTACTCACTCGATGGTGGAAGTGTATCCAAAACCCAAGACATTCTAGACATTTAGCATCCGAAGTCTGTAGTTAGAAAAGTTGCGA
>JAYSQO010000052.1:0-30871 GCA_043721535.1 Bdellovibrio sp.
TCAAATAAACCCTTAACCAGACCCCGTATGTTCCGAATATCAGACACTAATACCACATGCCCCAAGATCCTAGGGGCATTTCTCTGGGACAGTTTCTAATTTCTAAACCAATTAACAACTTGTAAAACGATTCCCAATACAACAAGCGCCGGTGCCGCAAAAATAAGGGCCTTCTTCCAATATGAAAATAAAGCATAGCTTGCTGGCGCTTCATCGCTTAAAAACTTTTCCTGAATGTCAGATAAAGCTAAAGATTTAAAGATTAACACAATCATTCCTAAAACTGAAAGTGGTAATAAATAATTAATCAAAATTGAATCGATATTTTCAATCACACTTTGGCCAAATATGTGTACATTTTTAAATCCCGAACTTGAAAAAGCAGGAATAATTGTCATCAACAACACGATTCCAACAATGAGCCATGTTGAGTATTTTCGATCTTTTTTAGCAAATCGTTCTGAATAATTTGAAATCAATGTTTCTAATAAACCCACACTGGCATTCAGCGCCGCGATCCACAGACACACAAAAAAGACCAATCCAAATGTACCACCAAATTTTATTTTCATAAATAAATTCGGTAAAGAATCAAATAGAAGACTTGGATCAGTTAAAGCTTTACCTGATAAACTAAAAGCGACTGGAAATATCAATAAGACTGACAAAAGTGAAATTACAACGTCAATCATCGTGACTCTAAAACCCACGCTGGGCAAATGATCCTTATTTGTAAAATACGAACCAAACGTCACCATAACTCCCATACCAATTGATAATGTAAAGCACATGTGGCCAATCGCGTGACCTAATGATTTCATGTTCAGTTTTGTAAAATCTGGATAAAATAAGAATCTTAAAACTTCTGGTGTTGAATCCAATGACAAAGATCTGATCAGCATCATGATAAATAAAAAGCCAAACACTGGAATAATAAAATTAAGTAATAATTTTTCAAACCGGTGTGCTAGCTTTTGATTAATGATCAACCCTGCAATAATCAAATGCACACTAGCTAGTGCAAACTGCAGCCATCCATTCACCGATAAAACATTCATATTTAATTCACTGATGTAACTAGCCGTATCGACTCTAAAAAGCCCCACAATAAATTGCGTGATATAATGCAAAACCCAGCCACTGATCACAGAATAATATGACAGCATGACTAATGTGATCAGCAAAGTTAAACGTGATAACCAAAAAAATGGTTTTTTGTAATTAACTGAAACTCGCTGTGTGATCTTAAGTAAACTGGCCTCAGAACTACGGCCTAAAATCAATTCAGCTATTAAAATTGATAATCCTAAAGTGAAACATAAAAATAAGTACAACAAAATAAAAGCACCGCCACCGTTTTCGCCAACGATGTAGGGAAATCGCCAAATATTTCCTAAGCTGCAAGCGCTGCCTACAGCCAATAAATAAAATGAAAAACGATTTCTCCAGTAAATTTTTTTGTGCATTATAAATTACTAGCTCCGCCTCGTCGTGATTTCATACAGTAAATACGTATAGGTATTCCCTGCAAATCAAAACGTTCCTTGATGTTTTTAATCAAAAACCGTCTATATCCATTATTGACGCCATCAGGATGATTGGCAAAGGCCATAAATGCAGGTGGCTTTTGATAAGTCTGAGTTAAATAATAGAACTTAACATTTGTTGTTCCCCAAACTGGGGCCGGAGCTTTACGGATAGTTTCAAAAAAGAAATCATTCAGATCTGAAGTTGAAACTCTGAAATTACGTTTATCACTGACCCGCTCAATCTCTTGAAAAAGATCATTGATCCCTTGATTTTTTGTAGCACTGGTAAAAACAATCGGTACATCAATGAAAAAATGAAAAATCCTGGCAATTTGCAATCTAAAAGTTTCGCGGTATTTTTCAATTTCATCTTGGCCTAAATCAGACTTATTCGCCACGACAACCACACCCTTATGATCATCTAAAATGGCTTGCATGATTTTAGCATCTTGTTCTGTAGGGCCTTCAGTACCATCAATAACTAATAAAACTATGTCAGCCCTGCGAATTGATTCTTGAGATTTAAACGCCGAAATGATTTCAACGTCTTCTTCACGTTTTGATTGACGTCTTAATCCCGCTGTATCGACTAAGGTATAATTAATATCATTGAATGTTAAAGGTGAATCGATCGAATCCACAGTGGTTCCAGCTATTTGACTTACAAGCATACGGTTTTGCTTTAATAGGCAATTACATAAAGAGCTTTTACCTACGTTGGGTTTCCCAACCATGGCCACGCGAATTGTGCTAGCTTGATCCTGCGGAATTTCAGGAACCATTTTTACAATCCATTCTAAAACTTCAGAAACACCTCTGCGCTGTTCAAATGACGCCGCCACCACATCAAGACCAAATTCATAAAAATCAGCTTTTAATAAATCCTCTTCATGCTGACGATCAACTTTGTTGATCACTAACAGCATCGGTTTACCCGTTTGCTTGGCGATTTTAATAATATCTTTATCTTCAGGAACCAGACCAACACGCCCGTCCATAACAGCCACAATAAAATCAACAGAGAATAAAAAATCACTAACTTGTTCTTTAATTAATTTTGAAAAAATATCTGAAGCTTCAGTGACTCCGCCCGTATCAATCAAATCAAATTTTTTACCCCACATATCAACTGGTTCAACTTGAATATCACGGGTGACACCGGGCTGATTTTTAACAATCGCTTTTCTGGCACCTGTGATAATATTAAATAGTGTGGATTTACCCACATTTGGTCGTCCAATAATAGCCACTTTTGGTGCATCGATGTAATGATTATTCTGATTCTGTGACATATTTTAGATCCTTCATTGTAACTTTATTTTCAAACCAATTTTCTTTAACAACGACATTTAAATCGAGAAATATTTTTTCTTGCATAATTGATTCAATTTCTTTTCTGGCGTCTTGACCAATTTTTTTGATATTCACAGCCCCTTTACCAATAAGAATGGGCTTGTGTGAATCTTTTGCCACCAAAATATCAGCATATATTTTAGGACATGGTTTTGCATCTTCTTCAAATTTTCTAATTTGTACAGCCAACTGATAGGGAATTTCGTAATTTAAGACTTCAAAACATTTTTCACGTATGATTTCAGCAGCTAAATCGCGAACATGTTCTGTCGTGTAACTATCAGTATTGTATAACGGTGCTGAAGCCTCTGGTAACAACTGCATCAATTCGTCTAAAATAGTTAAACGATCTTGATTTGTACCTTTAGTATTAGAAATACTTAATGTTTTGCCACCAGCCATTTCAATCATGCCTTTTAGAATCAAAGCACGGTGATCTAAATCTTTCAGATCAATTTTCGTGATGATGCCCACCCACGGTTTTTTAGAATTTTTAGCAAGCTCAACAATTTCTTGATTTCTTTCAGCTGTGTCTTCATTCAAACTTAATACCGCAACAAGAGCATCAGAGCTTTTGATCACGTCGTGGGCTTCTTTTTCCAAAAAGCTATTTAATCCTGATGTAGATTTCACCATGCCAGGTGCATCGACAAAAACGATCTGCCCGTGTTCTGTTGTGTGTAAACCAATAATACGTCTTCGTGTTGTTTGTGGCTTGTTAGTCACGATTGATACTTTTTCTTTAACAAGAAAATTAAGGAGTGAACTTTTACCTGCATTAGGCTGGCCGATTAATCCTAAAAATCCTGATCTATATGTGCTCATGCTTTTTTTCCATTCGTTTTTTGTAAACCTTGAATTAATAATTGGGCTGCCATTTGCTCAGCCGCTTTTTTACTTTTACCAGTGGCTCTAAATTTTTCGACAAGACCAGAACTGCTACCCAAACTAATGGCCACTAAAAATTCTGGGTTATGGGATGGTCCATCAGTTGAAATCAATTTATAAACTGGCGTTCCTAGTTTGTCTTTTTGAGCAATTTCTTGTAGTCTTGTTTTATAATCTTTTTCATATTCTAAATCGGGCTTGATCACACGAATGTCTTCAATGAACTGAGATTTAATCCAACTCTGAATATAACTAAATCCTGCATCTAAATATAAAGCACCTAATAGGGCTTCATAAGCCGAAGCTAAAACCCGTGGCTTCAAATGCGATTCTTGTTCTTTTTCGCCAGGACCTAAAATTAAATAATCATACAAAGCTAAATTGCGTGCTTTAACAGTCAGCACGCTTTGATTCACAAGGCTGGCTCTTTTTTTAGAAAGCATTCCTTCATCATCATGAGGAAACATTTCCATTAATAATTCGGCCAATACACTTCCTAAAACCGCATCACCTAAGAATTCAAGTCGTTCATTATGAGGTTTATTCCGGCTTTCTAAAATACAAAAGCTTTTATGAGTTAAGGCTTCGTAAAATACTTTTTTATCTTTAAAAGTATAATTAATTTTTTTTTCTAAGTTTTTGGAAGTCATCACACTAATTCTCCCAAAAGACAACCTTCAGCCTGATCAAATTCCACTGATTTAATTTTAACTAAAATTTCTTTACCTAAATAAGGATTTAGAGCCTCTTCGCCAGCCGCTATTCGGACTGGCCAATAGTTTCTAGCTAGTCCTTGATTTTTTCTTGAAGCTTTATTTAAAACCAAAGTTTTTAACGTCTGCCCGACTTGCTTAAGGGCTTCAGCCTGATAACGGTGAAGACTTAATTCACGTAAGCGGCTGGCCCGTTCTTTTCGTATGTGAAAATGGATTTGATCAAATGTTGCGGCTTTTGTGCCCGGTCTTTCACTGTAAGGAAACACATGTAACCTAGTCCATGGTGTTTCTGAAAGAACTTTATACGTATTTTCAAATTGTTCATTTGTTTCAGTTGGAAAGCCCGCTATTACATCCATACCAACGAATACATTTTTAATATTTGAAATCTTATGTAACATATCGCGAACCTCGTTTTCAGAGTACTTACGCTTCATTTGCGAAAGCACTTCAGTATCTGCACTTTGGATGCTCATATGAAAGTGAGCACACAATCGATCGTTATCAAAAAGCTTAAGCAGTCGATCTGAAATCTCAATAGGTTCTAGAGAAGATAGCCGAATTCTTGATATTGAAGTTTTTTCTAATACGCTTTCAACCAGATCATCTAAAGTTAATGTTCTACCGATATAAGATGTATCTTCATAATCACCGATGTGAACACCAGTTAAGACAACTTCACTGATATTATTTTTTTCAAGCTGCCCGATTTTTTGAACTATATCATGAATTGGGATTGACCTGCTTTTCCCTCGTGCATAGGGGATAATGCAAAATGTACAAAATGAATTACACCCATCTTGAATTTTTAAAAAACTTCTGGTGTGTGAAAGTTCTTCGCCACCCTGGGCTTCAAGGTCTTCTTTTTTAAAAATATTCGATTTAAAAACTTTTTGTGTGAGTTCACCATTAAAATGTTTTTTTAATAAGTCAGGCAAAAGACCTTTATGTGAATTCGCGATAACGAGATCAGCTCCAGCTAGATTTTCAAATGCACCAGTATCAACTTGCGCAGCGCAGCCTGTCACAACAACAGTTGAAAATGGCTGCTGTGATTTTATTTTACGAATCGCTTTGACAGCTTCTTTAGTGGCTTCGGCTGTGACAGCGCATGTATTTAAAACATGAATTTGCTTTTTTGTTTTATCTAAATTGGCAATAGAACTTAGAATGGGCCTAAATCCATTTTGTGACAAATTCTTTTGAATAAGGCCACCGTCATAAGTATTCACCTTACAGCCGAATGTATGAACTACAACTTGATCCATCCGCCTCCTAATAAGTGTTGCTCTTCACTATAAAAAACAGCCGCTTGTCCTGGAGTAACTGCGCGTTGCGCTTCAGCGAAATGTAAATCAAAACCGTAGTCCGTTTTTTTGGCTACGGCACTGGCACTTTTGTGTTGGTATCTGATTTTAACTTTTAGACTTTGTCCGTCTTCGATATTTTGTAAAAGATGTGGCTCGATCACTTTGACATCATGGTAGTAAAGATATTTTTCATCGCCCACCCAAACTGTGTTATCGATGGGGTCTATTTTAATAACAAATAATTTTTCATGATAAGTCATACCCAAACCGCGACTTTGCCCGATGGTGTAAAGATGAATACCTTGATGATCAGCCATAACTTCACCAGTTGGGAATTTTTTGAGTAAACCTTTTTTGGTCTTTAAAATATTGGGGTCTACATTTTCAGTGATAAATTGGTCATAGCCTTTTGATCCTACGAAGCAAATTCCTGTAGAATCTTTTTTCTTGGCGACGACTAAACCCTTATCTTCTGCAATCTGTCTGACTTCGGGCTTTTTTAAATGACCAATCGGAAATATAAGATGCGGTATAATTTGTGGATCAATTGTGAAAAGAAAATAAGTTTGATCTTTCCAATCGTCTTCAGAAGTTTTAATCACCATTTGATTATCTTTATTAGCCACGATTTGCGCGTAATGGCCCGTAGCTAAATAATCACAGTCTAATTCTTTCATTTTCTGAATCAAGTGATCAAATTTTAAATAGGTATTACAGTTCACACACGGTAGTGGTGTTTCACCTTGCAAGTAAGCTTTAATAAATGGATCAATGACTGAAGCTTTAAATTTAGCTTCGCAGTTTAAAACGTAAAAAGGAATATCTAATTTATCAGCGACTGACCTTGCATCATCGACATCTAAACTTGAACAGCATGTGCCACTGCCTTCTGTGATATCACAATTTGTGTAATCCCAAACCTGCATCGTAGCGCCGATCACTTCATAACCTTGATCTTTTAATAAGGCTGCCGCTACAGATGAATCAACTCCGCCACTCATAGCGACTAAAACTCGCTTACCCATTTGTCACCTCACTATGTGACGAAGCACTGAGTGATCTTAGTCTTATGACAATTTGAATAAGTTCAGAAATAAATAAATCAATATCTTCTTTTGTTGTCATCCAACCAAGGCTTACACGCAAAGAATTTTGCGCTTCTGCAGCACTTAAACCTAAAGCTAATAGCGTTGGGCTTGGCTCAGGACTACCGCTACTGCAGGCTGCACCGGTACTGACAGCGAAGCCTTTAATATCGAGACTGACTAAAAGTGTTTCGCCGTCACAGTCTTTAATCACAAGACTTGATGTGTTCGGAAGTCTTGCTGATTCAAGTCCAGTCACTGTAACTTGGGTAATTTTTTTTAAAATTTCAGCTTCAAAATAATTTCTCAAATTTTGAAGCCGCGTTTGTTCAATTTCAATTTCAGAAACTTGATCTAACATTAAACCAAAAGATGCAATGGCTAAAATATTTTCTGTACCGCCACGACGCGATCTTTCTTGGCCTCCACCGTGAATCAAATTAACATATGGAGAATTTTTTTTAACAAAAAGAACACCACAACCTTTTAAAGCATAAAACTTATGACCAGAAAATGTAGCGTAATCGATTTGTAAGCTTTCAAAATTAAAATTCATTTTCCCAAAAGCTTGTACGCAATCTGTGTGCATTAATGTATTATTTTTTTTAACAAGATCTGTGATTTCAGAAATCGGAAAGATATTGCCAGTTTCATTATTGGCCATCATTACGCTGACTAAAGCTGTTTTTTCATTTAAATGAGATTTAATAAATTGAATATCGATTTCACCAGTTCGTAGCACTGGAATATAATGAACAACAGCGCCTAAGGTTTCAAGATACTGCATGGTTTTTAAAACACTTGGATGTTCAACTTGTGAAACAATAAATTCATTTTTTATTTTATTATTATAAACATTATCAAAACCAAAATAAGACCACACAGTTTTTAAGACTGTGTTGTTGCCTTCACTGGCACCTGAATTAAAAATAATTTCAAGTGGTGAACATTTTAAATAGTCTGCCATTTTTTTTCGTGTTTCGCGAAGTACGGCTTTAGGTGCGCGACTAGATAAATGAATTGATGAGGGGTTTCCCCATGATAAAAGTAAATCAGCCATATTCTTGTAAACATGGTTATGCAGTGGCGTTGTCGCGTTATAATCTAAGTAGATGATTTCTTTAGACATAGGTCTAGGTTTCTACATTAAAAACCCAATTTTGAAAAGTTCTAACCCATGTAATTATGTATTTCCATTTTGGGTATGCAAAATTGCTAGATGCATTTTTTTTGTATAGGGTTTTTGTTTATGACGTGGATAGACAGTCTTGGGATTATAAACCATCCAGTTCGGTCGATCAGTTGTCTTGTATTCGATATAGCTGTTTTTAGCTGAAATTAAAAGTCCTGCTGCTATTAAAAATAGTCGTAAATTCATAAGTTTCCTCCTGAAACTTTGACCTCTTTTTTAAAGACAATCTAGGCTTTGAATCAGGTTAATCGTCTTAGAATTGAACACTTTGAACTATTTACAGGCTTTGATGTAGGTCTTCCTTCATTTTTTGCAGTCACAAACTGGTCTTTTTTTTAAATTTTTGGGACTAGCTGGCCGATATAGAGACTATGATTTCAGATGTTTCTTGGGAAAATGAATTTAAAAATGCACTGCTTTCTGTTGAAGAACTTTTAGCAAGTGGTGATATTTCAGTTGCTGGAAAATCGAAAATTCGTTTAGCACTTGAGTACGGTTTTTTATCTTGGGATGAATACTCAACCTGGTGCATGGCCAATTATAACTGTGCACTACTTAAAAAATTAAATAAAAAACAACTCCATCAACTTAAAGATATGTATCACGAACAAAGACCACTTCTTAGTCACGTGCAAAATTTAAATGATGATTTAATTGCTATTGATTGCTGGGATGGTCATCCCGTTGTTTTAGGTCTTGAATGTCAAAACGAAATCACTGATGCACAAAATTCTGTATTTATACTCTGTCATCCTGATATTTTAGCTGAATTAGTTCAATCTGAAGAGCGCATTTACAACAATGATGAAAGCAATTCTCAAATGAGCCCTCATTCAATGGAAATGCCAGCAGGACTTTTTGAGATCGATGAAAACCAAGCTTCCCCATTAGTTAAAGTGACAGCTAAAGAAAATGTTGTTCAGATCGAAGAAGAAAAAAGTGAAATAGCAAGTTTTACTGGAACTTCACACCACAACATTTGGAAAAATATTGATAAACAACATCAAGTCTTTTCAATGCAGGCTAGAAAACAATTTGATGCGTATATTGTTTTGAAAGTTAATTCTCAGCAAAAAACAGAGCTTTATAAAATGGATGAAGATCTTGAAAAAGAAGAATTGCATTCTAAGCTATTCGAATATGATTTAAATCAAGAAAACCCATTTAAAAACGTTTATGCCAATCAAATCACAGAAACATTTAATATTAATCAACTAGGTCTAAGTATTCTTGATTTTAAATACGCTTGTATTTCGGCTTTAAAACTGGGTTCTAAAGTGATCGGATTTCTAGTCGGATTTAAGACGACTCATCTATCACAAGATGATATTTCGACTCTTGAATCGATCAGTGAAAAAGCAGTCTAGTTTTTCGTAATTATTATTTCACGCTGGACTTCACCCGTTTTGCGTAAATTAATATTTAAAATAGTCCAATCAAGTGGTAAATCATTTTTATTTAATTTTACAGACCATTCTATAAAAATAATATTATATTCCTGAGAAAATAAATCCCAGAATCCAGATGAATCAATTTCTGAAGCGTTATTTAATCGATATAAATCAACATGTGCTATTTTTATTTTTTCATTTTGATAGTCTTGAATTAGACTAAATGTCGGTGAAGACGCTTGCAGATTGTACTGATTGCAATATTCAACAACAAATGTTGTCTTACCTGTACCTAAATCGCCATTTAATAAAATTATATTTTTTGATACATTCATTAAAGACTGCAAAGCTGTGATTACTATTTTTAAGTCTTTGATGTGTTTGACTTCTAGAATTTGTTTCATTTTTTCAATTTTTTTTGCATCTGTCTAGCTGCTTTCAAAAGCCCTTCTTCGACAGCATAGCAAATAAGGCTATGGCCAATATTCACTTCAGCTAAGTATTTCATCTGAGTTATTTTTTTTGAATGCTCATAATCTAATCCATGGCCTGCATGCACACCTAAACCTAAATCATGAGCCACAACCGCCGATTTTTGTAAACGCTGCCATTCTGTTGCTTTGGCTTTGCCCTTTGTTAAAACCCATTTGCCTGTATGAAATTCGACCGCATCAGCACCGGCATCTTTAGAGGCAATCACTTGATCTGTGTCAGGATCAATAAAAAAACTGACTTTAATTTTTTGTTTTTTTAAGGTTGCTGTCATATTTTTTAAATTTTTAAATGACTTTGTGACGTTTAATCCGCCCTCAGTTGTCAGTTCATGTCTTTCTTCTGGAACAAAACAGACCCATGCTGGTTTTTGCTTTAGAGCAATTTTTAACATTTCAGCTGTTGCGCCTATTTCTAAATTAATTGGCAAAGGTGATTTTTGAGTCAAATGTTTCACATCAT
Organism: Bdellovibrio sp.; assembly: GCA_043721535.1. Taxonomy (GTDB): domain Bacteria; phylum Bdellovibrionota; class Bdellovibrionia; order Bdellovibrionales; family Bdellovibrionaceae; genus Pseudobdellovibrio. The sequence continues at coordinate 10,419 of JAYSQO010000052.1, forward strand.
GATCTTGAATATGCCTACGATCAGATCTCAGGTGAATCGTGATTTGTGTAGCGCCGGCCTTCTTGCAAATCTTGCAAAGCTGTAACAAATCGGGATACACCGTAGTGCCACCGCGGACTTGCCGTAGCGTCGCTGCATGATCGATATTTACGCCTAGTCGTATTTTTTGATTTGATTTCATTAGCTAAGTTCTTTTTCCAAAAAACTTGCGATTTCTTCAGCGATTGCAGATATTTTAGTTTTTGAAGGTCCTTCAACTAAAATTCGAATCAATGGTTCTGTTCCTGAGAACCGAATGAAAAGTCTTCCTTCGCCTTTAAGCTCTTTTTCTTTTTCGGCGATGAGTTCTTTATAACCCTTCATTTCATTAAGCTCCTGTCTACGACGTACGCGACAGTTGATGAGAACTTGTGGAACATCTTCATAAATCGCTGATAGAGTACTTAGTTTTGTACTAGTTTCCTTCATTACAGATAAAACATTAAGTGCTGCCACAGTGCCATCGCCTGTTGTTGAATGATCAAGAAAAATAATATGACCTGACTGTTCGCCACCAAGATTATAATTCCCTTTTCGCATTTCTTCGACAACGTGTTTGTCTCCGACGTTAGTTTTGATCGTTTTAATGCCATGTTCTTTTAGTTTTTTTTCTAAACCAAAATTACTCATTTGAGTCACAACTATAGTGTCATTCTTAAGTTGGTTTTTGTTTTTCATGTGCAATGCACAAATTGCAATAATTTTATCACCATTCATAATGTGCCCAAGTTCATCAACCATAATTACGCGGTCTGCATCGCCATCTAAACCAATCCCTACATCCGCACGGTACTGAACAACAGCCTGTGAGATTTGTGATGGATGAAGGGCTCCTGATTTATCATTGATATTTGTGCCGTTGGGCTGTGATCCTAGCTGAATCACTTCAGCGCCTAATTCTTCAAAAATGGCCGGCGCAACCTTATAAGCTGCGCCGTGGGCTGTATCTAAAACTATTCTTAAACCATCAAGTGAGTACTCAAGTGGAAACGTACTTTTTGTATGCACAATATATCGTCCTTGAGCATCTTCAATACGTCGGGTTCTTCCGACTTCTTTTGAAGGTGGTAAAAGACTTAACAAATTATCTTCAGAGACTAATCGTTCAATTTCTTTTTCTAAAGTATCATCTAATTTAAAGCCATCTGGGCCGAATATTTTAATCCCATTATCTTGATAAGCATTATGCGAAGCTGAAATCACAATACCAGCAACAGCGCGCATTGTACGTGTTAAATAACCAATCCCTGGTGTTGGTAGTGGTCCTACAAGTTGTACGTAAATTCCCATCGAATTCAGTCCGCTGGCCAAAGCTTGTTCAATCATGTAACCAGAAAGCCTAGTATCTTTGCCGATCACGACCTTGTGAATATTTGATGGAGATTTAATTTTGTGAGTTCGAATCAAATAGCCAATAGCTTGACCAATTTTAACGACCACATCAGGAACCATCGGAAATTGATTAGCAGTTCCGCGGATACCGTCTGTCCCAAAAAGTTTAATAGGTTTTTTATCTGTTTTTGACATGCAATAAATATAGCTTAGTCTTTAAAAGAAAAGAATCTAAAAAACTCGTTCACTCAATTTTATTTATAGCTATTTATTATTTTTTTTAGAGATCTCAACCCGAACTAGATTCGGTTTAACACTTAAAACCCTCACTCCTGCTGGAACATCAATCCGACTAGCTGGAATATCTATATCAACGATGCCGTCTTCACGGTCGCTCAGATCAAAAACAATACTTTTAAGACTGTCTTTATATTTTTTGAGCACTGGCTGAGATCCTGATAACTTAACCCTGACCTTGTCATGAGACTGGCTAACAATCGTCATATCGGCAGAGACAATCAGATTAATTTCCATTTCCTTTGTAGTCACGAAATCTCTTCGTCCTAAAATCGAAATCCACAAAATCAATGCAACAAATAAAGAAACAATTTTGTAACTGAGGTTATCAAAAAAAAGTTCTTTGATTGTTTTTGAACGATCGACTTCATGTTTCATGAATGCCCTTCTAAACGCTCTTCAACATGAATTGATTTATATTTTAATCCGAATGCTTCATATAACGCTTTTCTAACATCGACCAGTTCGGCCTGTGGGCGCATGTGTCCACCGATAACAATACTGATCGAACGGGTTTCTTCTGAAACAACTAACACTAACGCATCTGTTTCTTCAGTTAGGCCAATCGCTGCTCGGTGACGGGTTCCTAAGTTTTTATCTAGAGCTGGATTTTTACTTAAGGGCAAAAAACATCCTGCATAAGCTATTTTTCCTGATCTGATTAAAACTGCTCCATCATGCATGGGCGCTTGCGGATGAAAAATAGATTGAATAATTTCTGCTGAAACTCGTGAATCCATTTCAGTGCCTAATTCAATGTGGTAATCCACAAGAATATCTTTTTCGATCACTAATAAAGCGCCGTAACCTTTTTGGGCTGCAGCTATAATCCCTTTTGCAATTTCTTCAACCATGTGGGTTTCCATTGCAACCGAGACATCAGAAAACAGGGGATGACTTCCGATATGAGCTAAAGCTCTGCGGATTTCACCTTGAAACAGAACAACTGTAATAACAAATAAATTAGAAAAGAATTTATCTAGTAGCCAATTCATCGTGAAAAGTTCGAACCAAATACTTAAAATATATGTGATCGCCAAAATTCCAAGACCTGATAGAATCTGAACTGTTCCTGTTCTGCGAATGATAATCAACACACGGTAAAGCACAAACCAGACAAGCAGAATATCAAAGATATCCTGCAGTCTTAAGTGAGAACTAATAAAATGGAGATTTTCCCAGAACGATTCAAATTGCATGAATTAAGTACCTGTCTATGTTACGGGTGCTGTTTTTCCGCTGCTTGTTGCAGCTGTGTCTTCATTTGTTTCTCCTGTTGCATCCGCACCAGCCACTGGTGCTCCGCCTAATCCGCCGCCGCCTTTTTTGTTGGCGCGAACTTTGTGAATTTCAGAAACTGCAGCGCCTTTAACTAACATCGAAACTTCACTACCATCGATCGTTTCAAATTCAAGTAAAGCTTGCGTGATTTTTTCAAGCGCTTCACGGTTATCTATTAAAACTTTCATGGCTTTAGCGTAGCCTGTATTAATAATTTTAGAAATTTCTAAATCAATTTCCTGAGCTTTTGATTCAGAATAATCTTTTGATTTAGCGCCGCCGTAACCCATTCCCATAAATACAGGGCTATCGCCTTTTTCAAAAGCTAAAGGTCCAAGTGGGCTCATTCCCCATTCGCAAACCATTTTTCGAGCCATAGCTGTCGCGCGTTCAATATCGTTCGCAGCACCTGTTGTAAAATCACTAAATATTAATTCTTCCGCAGCACGCCCGCCGAAGGCAAAAGCAATCCAGCTTTCTGCTTGGTTTTTCGAGAAACTCAAAGCATCTTTTTCTGGTAATGTTTGCGTAAGCCCTAAAGCCATACCTCTTGGAATAATAGTCACTTTATGAATAGGATCTAGCCCGGGAAGCATCACTCCCACAAGCGTGTGCCCCGCTTCATGGTAAGCCGTATTTTTACGATCTTCTTCACTGATCACCATAGATTTACGCTCTGACCCCATGATCACTTTATCTTTTGCCTTTTCAAAATCTTCCATCTCAAGATATTTTTTATTATTTCTTGCAGCCACAAGCGCAGCTTCGTTCACTAAATTTCCTAAATCAGCCCCAGAAAAACCTGGTGTTCCACGCGCAATTTTCAAAGGCTCTACATCAGGACCTAATGGCGTTTTTTTCATATGCACATTTAAAATTTGTTCGCGGCCTAATAGATCAGGTTTACCAACCATTACACGGCGATCGAAACGACCTGGGCGTAGCAATGCTGGATCTAAAACGTCTGCTCTGTTTGTTGCTGCTATAAGAATCACGCCTTCTGTTGATTCAAAACCATCCATCTCGACAAGTAATTGATTTAAAGTTTGTTCGCGTTCGTCATGACCGCCGCCCATTCCTGAACCACGATGACGTCCAACAGCATCGATTTCATCAATGAAAATTAAACAAGGCGCATTTTTCTTACCTTGTTCAAATAAATCTCTTACACGACTAGCACCAACACCCACGAACATTTCAACGAAATCAGAACCTGAAATCGTGAAAAATGGTACACCCGCTTCTCCGGCAACGGCTCTGGCTAACAAAGTTTTACCCGTCCCTGGAGGGCCTACAAGTAAAACCCCTTTTGGAATTCGCCCGCCTAATTTTGTGAATTTTTTTGGATCTTTAAGAAAATGGACGATTTCTTGTAAATCATCTTTAGCTTCATCAATCCCCGCCACGTCTTTAAACGTGACACGATTTTTATTTTCTACTAAGCGCGCTTTTGATTTACCAAAAGACATGGCCTTACCGCCACCAGCCTGAATTTGGCGCATGATGAATACAAACATACCAATAATTAATATTAATGGTAACCAGTTAATAAAAAACGAAGATAAAGCCCCACCTGACTGATCATTTTCGTATTGAGGTGTGTAATCGTACTTTCTAATTTCTTCGTAAGCTTTTTCTGTGTCAGCTGGAAATTCAAAACGAATTCCGCCATCATATTTTTTTTCAAACTCAGGTTTAACTTCACCACGGATTATTTTTTTATCTGTCGAAAAATAAATACTATCTTCTTTAATTTCTTTAGCTTCTACAGCTTTTAAAAACTGTGGGTAGCTAAAGCTGACAATCGTTTTTTGTTTTTTAACTTCCCAAGCCTGGAATAAAAATACAGACATGATGATGAGAAAAAACCACAATGCTAAAGTTTTTTGATTTGCTTTCATTTTATATCCTTACTAGGCGCCTCAATTTGATCTTCATGATCATCTTGTTTTGCTTCATGTTTTTTGGAGCGATCACTTAACTGTAGCATAATTTGCTGTGCGTCAATAAACCAATTAATGCCAATTAGACCAAATGTGATGTTTTTTTGATTTTTGTCGAGTCTTTTAATTATTTCTTTTATTTGTCCCTGAGTGAACTGCAAGTCCTTGAATAATCTTAATGCTTTCGCTAAACAACGTTGTTTTTCAGCAAAATTAAGTATTTCAAAATCTAAACGCTGAAATAAAAGCTGTCTACAGCGTTGAAAGTCATCTTTTTCAATCTGAAATACCGGCAGCGGATCTGTTTGATGGTCCAGTAAAGCGACTATTTTGTCGAAAGATAAACTTAAATTTTTCGTTGCACCTAATTGAAATTGTTCAAGATCTTTCAGCCATTTATTTCGAATCCAGTTTCTTAACCCTATTGCATCTAAATTACTGGGATCATCAATATACTCATAATTATTATGTTGCGCTATTTTTAAAATATCTGATTTACCAGTTTCCATAAGCAGCCTTAATGTATCACCATTCCAAAACTTAAAAGTCGTAAAACTTTCGGCTCCGGTCCCGCGAATCAGTTTAATCAGTCTAGTTTCTAGAACATCATCACGGTGATGACCGGTCACTAATATGGCTTGTGGATGTTTAGTTTGAATCGTTTTAAAAAAAATTTTTCGGGCTTTTCTGCAGTCATCTTCTGAAGATAAATAAATGTCTGATTTTTCAAAAAATAATTTAATGCTATGTTTGCTTTTAAGATTTTCAGAATATTCTTTAACAAGCTGGAAGGCTTTATCTCTAAAAGCTGTTTGAATCCCATTTTTTTCGCTTCGTCCGTGATGATAATGCACAATAATGATTTCAGCCAAAGGCTTAATCTTTAAAATTGTTTGCATCATGACAACGGAATCTGCCCCGCCCGACACACAAAGAATAAATTGATTTTTATCTTCAAGACCACTTAGTTTTAATTGATCCCAAATTGCATGTTCAAGTTGGCTCCACGTTTTCAATTTAAGCCTTACTCGTCTTTTTTGTCAGATTTTTTCAAGACTTCGACTTCAGCAGTAATTTTAAATTTATGATTTTCGGCAAATTTTGCAAATTCTTTGACGAAGTCAATCTTTTGAATCAACGTGACCATTTCTTGCGTGGCCCGTTCTGTGATTTCATCTTTTGTTTTAAGCACTTGCCCGATCACAGTCCCAATAGCTTCTTTAGAAATTTCACTAGCCGAACCCGCTGATAAAATTTTTTTTAGAGTATCTGTTAGTTTTGGTGTTTTTTCATCATCACTATTTGCCATAAACTTTTTTAATCCTATTTTTAAAATTCGTGATCATTTTAGGAAGGCTGACCGTCACAAGTGTGCTTTCCATAGAACTTGGCATAAACATTCCAAACGTCGCTGTTAAATGATATTCAACTTCACATTTTTCACCTGCGGGTCTTATAGTCCAAAGGCCTTTCATTGTTTTAAAGACATCCCCTTCCGTGAATTTAAATTCAACTTTTGAAGGGGAAACTTCTTCGACATCTAATTTGTATTTAAAAGTTTTAATCATGGATACGCTGTATTCCATTTGTTTTTTAGGGCCATCGTTTTTTAAAATTTTAACAGATTTAATTTCTGGCAAAAACTCAGGGTATTTTTCATAATCGACAACAACTTTGAAAAATTCTTCCGCTGTGCAGTTAAAAATTTCTTTGGCTTTGGCTTCTGCCATATTTTCTCTCCTTGAAATATATTATTTTTTTTTAAACAATGCTTCTGCTGCGGTCTTAGCTATATCTGCTGCCGACTGCTGCTTCACGCCCGATCCGGGTTGGTAAAATTCACAGTAGTTGTTTTTTTCTTTATCCACAACTCTGTCTGCAGCAGGCTCTTTACATTCGTTATAAGATTTCATATCGTAAAAAGCACAATTTTTACAGTTGTGCAAATCGCGTCTACAAAACAAACATTCATCTCTAAAGCTGACTTTAGAACTGATATCATTTTCTTTTTGGCAATAAGCACATTTTAATTTCATTAAAGAACCATCATGGGCTTCACTGAAAAATTATGAAATGTTTCTACATTTCGAATTGTTCCGGTTTGTGACCTCATCACAACTGACTGTGTTTTTCCACGGCCTTCAGTGTACATTTTTACACCTTTCAGTAATGGCCCGTCAGTTACACCAGTCGCGCAAAACATCACATGCCCTTTAGCTAATTCTTCTAAAGAGTATTTTTTATTTAAATCTTTGATTCCCATTTTTAATGCGCGAGCTTTTTCTTCTTCATTTCTAAATTTTAAACGACCTTGAAAATCTCCGCCTAAGCATCGCATGGCTGCTGCTGAAATCACACCTTCGGGTGCTCCGCCGATACCAATCAATAGGTCGATTCCTGAATCAGGCCACGCTGCAGCCACCGCAGCTGAAACATCACCATCATCGATCAGTTGTATACGAGCTCCAGTTTTGCGAACCTCAGCAATTAAGCTTTCATGACGAGGGCGATCTAATATCACAACTGTCACATCACCAATTTCTTTTTTTAAAGCCTTAGCCACCCGCTGAATATTTTCAGTGGCTGAAAGATCAATATCAATTAAACCTTTAGCTTTTGGTCCGCAGGCAATTTTATCCATGTACGTATCCGGTGCATGTAAAAATCCACCTTTTTCAGCGAATGCGATCACTGATATCGCGCCGACGCCGCCTTTAGCGCAAATTGTTGTTCCCTCTAAAGGATCTAATGCAATATCAATTTGTGGAGAGTCGTCTTTTTTAAGGCCTACTTTTTCGCCTATATATAACATCGGGGCTTCATCGCGTTCGCCTTCGCCGATGACAACTGTGCCATCAATACGAACTGAATCGAATGCTTTTCTCATTGCATCGACTGCCGCTTGATCAGCTGCTTTTTCGTTTCCGTGTCCCATCCATTTAGCTGAAGCCAATGCGGCTGCTTCCGTGATTCTCACAAATTCTAAAGCCAAGTTTCTGTCCATGGTGTCCTTTCATGACTTTTTTTAATAGCGTCAATTAAACCTACAGGTAATCGTAAAGGTTTTAAATTTTCATTCACTGCACAGTGACTGGTTTCAGCCACAGCTTTGATTTTTTCGTTTTGATCTTTTAATAGATATTGAAATATTGCGATAGCACCACTGATATTAACTTGCACGTCGATAACAATAGCATCGTTAAATTTGTACGCTGATTTATATTTAACATGTGTTTCAACAACTGTTAACCATGACACGTTCAATGGCATCGATAAATTATTGGCACACCAGTTCACACGCGCTTCTTCACAAAAACGTAAATAATTAGAATGATGAGCAATGCCCATCAAATCTGTTTCGTAGACTTGAACTTTACGTTGATAATTATGTTGATTAAGACTCATTCAGTTATCTTGACAGAGGCTATGAACTCACTCAAGATTTAACAAGATTATGACTCAACTTCCTTTAATTTTGACTACAGCGCGTATTTTTGCAACTTTCCCCGTTGCTTATTTGCTAACGCTTAATTCTGAAGTGATGAACTGGATTGCTTTGGTTATTTTTGTTTTAGCTTCGATCACTGATTATTATGATGGCTACTTTGCAAGAAAATATAATGCCGTCACAAATTTAGGTAAGTTTTTAGATCCTGTTGCTGATAAAATTTTAGTCTCATGCATATTGATTTTGCTATTGCATTTGAACAAAGTTGACCCTTGGATGGTTGTTCTTTTTATCACTAGAGACACTTTGATTGGTGGTATTCGCGCTGCGGCAGCTGCCGATCGAATTATTATCCCTGCTCAAACAACTGGCAAGTGGAAAGCAGCCCTGCAAATGATTGCCATTCCACTTCTGATGGTGAACGATTTACACCCCTATTTACCGACACAAAAACTTGGCTATGGACTTCTTTGGTTCAGTGTTTTATTAAGCATGGCCAGCGGTTGGGATTATATTAAGCTTTATATGACTGGTTTAAAAAACCAAAGACTATAAAAGAAGAAAGTTGTTTATGCTTCATTACATGCAAATGAAAAATTGGTTTATAATTTTTGTGATGGCAACTTTAGTTTATATGGTTCAACAAAAAATACATCACCGAGGCTCTAACAATTTTATGTCATTAAGAGCACAAAATTCGATCAACTTTACATCTATTTTTCAATAGTCGTTGTTAATACCAAAGTAAAAAGAATTTAATTTGGTCAAAAAAGCCATAAGTTAGTGGTAAATCTGCACAGCTCATATAATTTTTAAGAAGTCTGGCATTATGGTTCGTCGTCCCTTTTGAAAGTCTCCATGGAGGATAAGGAAAGTACGCTGCAACCACACAGTTTCCCGGTTGAACCGCAGCCCACTGACGATCTTCGCTAGAGGCCATATGAATTTCGTTTGTCGTTAAATCTTTGATAGCGACTGAATAAGAAAATATTTGAGTGTTTATAGGCTTATCGCTGTTTGTGATGACGGCTTGCACATTCACTTGTTCAACAGCACGAACTTCACCAGCGACGCGTGACTTGAAAGTGAATGAATAGTTCATCACGAAAATCCAAAATAGGGGCACCCCTATCAATAAAACAATAACCAGTCGTTTGAGATTTTTAAACACAGATTTGATGATGTCTTTGACCATATTTTTTCCTATCATTGTAACGCACAACACCTATCTAAAAAATATTTAGATGTTCAGAACAATGAGAGTACAATTTGAAACGTGTTTTCATCAAGTGAAAAAAAACTTTTATTTATCTTAGCTGCAGTCCAATTTAATCATATTGTCGACTTCATGATCATTATGCCGTTGGGTCCACAGTTGATGCGCCTGTTTAGCATTAACCCTGATCAGTTTAGTTTGTTGGTTTCGGCCTACACTTTTACAGCCGGCCTCTCTGGAATTTTAGCCTCTTTTTATATGGATTATTTTGACCGCAAGAAAAGTTTACTTTTTTTATTTATAGGATTCACCGTATCTACAGCCTTTTGTGGTCTAGCACGCAGCTATGAAACTCTTTTAGTCGCGCGTGCTCTCACTGGGTTTTTTGGTGGTGTCGCCAATTCAATTATTTTATCAATCATCAGTGATGTCATCGATTACAAACGACGTGGTACTGCTATGGGTTACTTAGCGACTTCGTTTTCAGTGGCCTCAATATTTGGAGTTCCCTTTTCGCTTTATATATCCCATAAATTTGAATGGTACACGCCGTTTTTATTTTTGGCGGCACTCTGTGTTTTTATTGTCATAGCGGCTTTAAAATATATTCCGCAGATTAACGCCCATCTTGTTGAAAAAAAGACTGTCAAATTTTGGATTCCAGTTTGGCAAATTATTAAAAATCCTCAACAAAGATTAGCTTTGGCTTTTATGTTTTTCGTAATGAGTGCTCATTTTGCAGTGATTCCATTCGTATCTCCAGCTTTTGTAGCTAATGCAGGTCTACCTGAAAGCAAATTGATGTTTGTGTATTTGATCGGTGGAATCTGTTCAATTATTACAGCACCTTTTGTAGGGAAACTTTCTGACAAATATGGCAAAGCTAAAATCTTTTTCTACGCTGTACTGTTTTCGATTATCCCTGTTTATTTAGTAACCCATTTAGAAAAAATGAGCGTTTTTTCGGTGCTTCTTATTTCTGGTTTATTTTTTATTTCTGCCGGATCACGAATGATTCCCGCGCATGCGCTTATTTCTTCTGCTGCTTCACCGCAACAACGCGGATCATTCATGAGTCTTGTCAGCTCTGTTCAATCTATTTCGATGGCTTTTGGGGCCTACGTGGCAGGCCAAATTGTAACCCGTGATCAAGTCACAGGTCAGCTCCAGCATTATTCAACTGTTGGATTTTTGGCCATAGGCATAGGACTTTTTACATTATTCATATTGCAAAAAATAAAATACCTCGATCACAAAAATACACCTCTACCAGGAAACACATAATATGGATTCGATGACTTTAACTTACTTTTTAATTGCCTTAACAATCGGAATCATTCTTTTTGGCTTAGTCTACAAAGGGATTCAGATGATGATCCTTAAAGAAGCCCGCGAAGAAGCCGGCGAAATACTTAAAGAATCCCAAGACCAATTTCAATTAGACGAAGACGAACGCACTGAAATCACCCAAGAAATTGAACTTGAATCATGGGGTAAGGTTGAAGAAAATCATTTACTCATCGAAGGCAAATGCAGCGATTTAGAATTGCAAATCGCTGAAAGAAAAAAACAACACGAAGATGCTGATAAAGCTCAACGTGGTATTCTGATGAAAAGTGAAACGGAACTGCGTGAATTATCAATCAAACATACGGATCAGCAAAAAAAGTTTCAACTATTTGTTGATGAATTTAAAAACTTACAAAAAAAATATCAAGATCATCTTTTACAGACGACTAGTCTTAGCGAAACTGACGTAACCCAAGAAATTATCCAAAAATTGGTGAATGAAGCTAATATTGACTATGAAAAATATATTCAATTTGTAGAATCTGAACATAAAGAATTTGCTGAAGCCAAAGCTAAACGAATTTTAGGTGTTTGTATTGATCGCTTCACAAAAGAAATGAGCACGGAGAGAAATATTTCTTCAACTTATTTTCCTGACGAACGTATTCGTGGTTATTTTTGTAAAAACTTAACTGAAAATATTAAATCCATCGAAGCCATCACTGGCTGTGATATTCTGATTGATGAAAATCCAGAACCTGAACGTCTTTTTAATATTCAGGTTATCGGTTATGATCCTGTACGCCGTGAATTAACCCGCAGGCTTTTTGAAAGACTGTTTAAAGAAATTGATAAAACAAACAGACCTTTAGCTTCTGATTTTATCGCAAAAACAGGTGAAAATTTTAAAACTGAATTACTTCGCCAAATTAAAAAAGATGGCGACAATATCGCAAAAGAACTTAGTTTTCAAAATTTACATCCTGAAATCAAGCAGGTTTTGGGATCGTTGCGTTACAGATATTCTTACACTCAGAATCAATATTTTCACGTGGCCGAAGTGGGCTGGTTTGCATCGCTGCTAGCAGCTGAAATTAAGGCGGATATTAAAAAATCAAAACGTGCAGGGCTATTACATGATTTAGGTAAAGCCTTAGATCATCAATTTGACGGAAGCCATGCGGTCATCGGCGCAGACTTTATCGCCGAACGTGGCGAAGACCCTGAGGTTATTCATGCTGTCCGCGCCCATCACTATGATGTGCAACCAGAAAATCCGATGGATTTCTTAGTCATCGCAGCCGATGCAATTTCCGGCGGCAGACCCGGGGCTCGCCGAAGCACTATGGAAACTTACACGCAAAAAGTCACTGGCCTTCAAGAAATTTCAAAACGATTTGCAGGCGTCACGGATGTCTTCGTATTAAATGGTGGCAGAGAATGCCGCGTGCATGTGAATTCAAAACAAGTTGATGATTTACAAGCTATGAGCATTGCGGAAAAAATTGCTAAAACCATTGAAGATGAAATGCAATACCCAGGACAAATTAAAGTTGTTGTGGTTCGTGAAACAATTGTTTCTGAAACGAAACACGGTAAAGAAAAACAAGCTTATAGGTAAAATTCAACTTAATTCCCATTTGTATACTCTTCAGCTAACCGAGCAGCAGAGTTCTCGTATTCTGACATCGTCGGAAAGTATTCTACAGGGAAATTTCTTTTTAAAAGCAAACCGTATGTAAATAGTCTGACAGACCGACCATTAGCATCACTGAATGGATGAATAGACATAAGCGCCCTGTAAAGTTTAAAAACATTTAATAAGTACTCACGATCTGTTTTAGACTTAGCTAATACCGACTGAGCTTCTGTTAATACACGATTAACGACAAGTTCAACTTCGTGTGGTGATACAAAATGCACATCAGCTGATATATTGTTGTCAGATCTTTTTTTCAAAATTTTAACTAAGAAAAATGGATTATCTAAATACCCATCTATTTCATTTGCTTAAAATATCTCTGACCGTCGGAATCAATGTGATCCCCATTCGATATAAAATAGTCAGCCTCATTTGCTCTCATCTCACCAGATCGGTTTTGCAAAAAAGAATCTTCACGGTTCGCAATGCTTTTTTCTCTTTCAATTGATTTTTCAAAACGCATATTCTGAGATACTATTCTATGTATTTGTTTCAAATCAAATAAATCATATTTTAGACTTCTTGAGTTTGCGAAAATAAATTCTAAACCCTTTTGCCAGTCTTCGAGTTCTTTGGGTTGAGATTTCAAATCATTAACAATAATTTTATTGAAATTTTCAGAACGATGACTTTGAATTTCGTCAAGATAAATAAAGCGTAAATCTTGGTTGTTCTTTTTTTCATCTTTAATCGATTTGACTTTAAATTCAGATTCTCCACTAAATAGAACTTCTTTTTCGTATCGATACTCAGAAATATCTTCGATAGACTTTCCATTAAGAGATTTGATAATGAAAATAACTTTGGTTTTTTTGGGGTTAATGTACATGTTGTTAATTTTAGAAAACTGAACGGCTGTGCCATATTCTTTTGAAGTTGAAAGAAAGTAACCAAATTTAATATTTTTTCCAATACTAGATATCTCATTAATATAATTCTTATCCAGTTGTGCCCCTGAATAGACCTCGCCTTCATAAGGTGTACGTAAAAACAGGGCGTTTTCGATTTCGGATCTCATGGCAATAGCTTTGCTTTTTAGACTTAGGTTGCTTTGATCTAGCTGGTCATAATACAGCTGGTAACCTTCAGAGCTTGTGTACTTAATGAGAGACTTCGTTGAATTTTCAAAATATTTTTTTATTTCATTTTGAGATACAAACGAAAAGGTAATTTTATTCTGCAAGTTAGTAAAAAATTGCTGCCTATCTAATATATCAATGTTGACCATATTAGTACCAAATAAAGATGAACACTTTAATGTCTCAGCTGAAGTCGAAATACAAAACGAAAAAATAATTAAACCTAAGGTAATATTTTTTTTCACAGAGCTTCTCTGCAGTTAAATATCTCACTGGTTTTCTTAGATCCTAATTTTTTAACTACACTTTTATAAATTTCATTAGACTTAAGCGCGATCGCCGTAGACTGCTCATATTTTTCAGTGTTTGCCATTACACTAGCGAATAACAGTGCTACAAGTTCACCGTCGCTATTAATAATTGGCCCGCCGCTATTACCGCCTAATGTATCAAGATCACTCAATAGAAAGCGTTTTTGATCGTACATAGCTGATTCAAGATCCCACTCTTTTTTTGTCTTAAAAATGGTTTTTAAATAGGGGTCTTCCTTAATGCCTTGCCTACGTAATCCCGTACTAATGTATTGGTGAATTCCATCAGAATCAAAACCATCCTGTCGATTTGATTTTCTTGGATAGCCCACGAGCCATAAATGATCGTTCTGATTTTGTTTAGCCTTGCTTATTTTAATGCAAGGCTGATCGATGACCTGATCATATTTTAAAATCGCATAGTCTTCTGAAATTTTTATGATTTTATTAAAAATGGTTTTCGGGATTTTGCTAAGTTCTTTTTCTTCAAAAGCACCTTTACCTGTGCCTAAAGTCACTATTCGGGGTTCAGTATGAAAATTATTATTATCAAGCGCTGTATAATTACGACAGATTTGATTTTTGGGATAATTACTTTTCACTTCCCATAAATTAAAAACACCTGTGTTTTCTGTGCTTTTATAATAATCATCGCGGTAAAATTCAGATCCATTTTGAAAGCAGGTTCTCAAACAATGTAGATTTGTCAGAACATAGCCGTCATTTGAAATAGCAAAAGCTGTGCAATGATTTTCTGAATCATCAACATTCAAATAAAAAGTAGAATTTAAGGCATTTTCTAATTTTTGAGGTTTACTGACTAGCTGATCAGAATTATAAAATGCAGCCCACGTTGTTGATGTAAAAATTATTAGTATAAGAATCAGAAAAATCTTCATAAGCAATTAGTAATGCAAAAATGGGACTTTTTTGTAACGACTTATAAACTCTAGATTTTAACTGAGATGTCTAAGTTATACAGTGTGACAAAAAACAGTAACAGCTGTCTCAATATGAGATCAAAAACCTATGTAATGATCTGATCTTGCCAGTAGACTTGACCTGGATTTTGACTGTCTTTGGCGTTAATAATTGAACCTAAAATTAATGCTTCTTCGCCTAGTTCTTTAAGCTCCTTAATTACAAGGTCAGGTTGATCCGTGGCTACGACAAAACCCACACCCATATTGAAAGTTTTAAAAAGCTCAATATCTGATAACCCGCTCATTTCACAAATTGTTTTCATGGCTTCAGTGGTTTTAGGTTTATGCGTAATCGCATAATCAAATTTCTCATTGATTCTGGGAATATTTAAAAAACCAGAACCAGTAATGTTAGCCAGGCCAAAAACATTTTGTGGGTATTTTTTAAGTAATTGTAAAATCGATTTCACATAAATTTTTGTTGGAGTCAGACAATCAATTTTTAATATTTGTAATTGATCATGATTCATTTTTTTTGCAGCGACTTCATCGATGATTTTTCTAACTAATGAAAAACCGTTTGAATGAAAACCTGAACTGGCAAGACCAACTAATGTTAAACCACTTTTAATTTTTGATCCATCAATCATTTGATTTTGATAAACTTCCCCGACAGAAAATCCGGCTAAATCATAATCCCCTTTTTGATACATTCCGGGCATTTCAGCGGTTTCGCCACCAACTAAAGCCATGGCTGATAGCTTACAGCCTTGCACAATGCCTTTGATTACATCAGTACTGACATTTAAATCTAAAGCACTGCTGGCAAAATAATCGAGAAAAAACAAAGGTCTTGCGCCACTGCAAATCAAATCATTCACACACATCGCCACCAGATCAATTCCGATGGTGTCATGGATTTGTAGATCAATAGCTAATTTAATTTTAGTTCCAACACCATCAGTGCTTGAAGCTAAATAACGGTCCTCATCAATTTGATAAAGAGCACAAAATCCACCGACTCCGTTTTTAACGTTTTGATCATAAGTGGATTTTACCAGTTCAGAAATCTTCTGAACAAAGAGATCCCCTTTTTCAATATCGACACCACTTTGTTTGTAACTAATTGCCATATGTATTGTTCCTAATGTCTAAAATGTCTAACACCTGTTACGGCCATTGCAATTTGATGTTCATCACATTTCGCTATGACTTCTGGATCTTTGATACTTCCGCCAGGTTGAAGGACGGCAGTTATGCCCACTTCATGGCAAACATCAATCGAATCTGAAAACGGAAAAAATGCATCTGATATTAGAACTAAATCCTTCATTTTAAAGTCTTTATTTTTCGCCCTGTGAACAGCTAATAATCTTAATGAATCTAGCCTATTTGGTTGCCCCATCCCCGCGCCGACAAGAACTAATCCATTTGCATTTTGCCCAACTAACGCTACTCCATTACTTTTTAAATGTTTGCAGGCTAATACGCCGAACTGAAACAGACTTTGATGTTTTTCGCTAAACTGTGATTTCGTGACAACTTTAAATTGATCAACGGCAAGACTAGCTTCATCTTCATTTTGTTTGAGCAGCGCTCCTGAAATGCTTTTTGTCATGACCTCATTTTGACGATATTCACGAAGTGGTGTTTTTAAAAGTCTGACATTTTTTTTTGTTTTTAAAATTTCTAAAGCTTCGCTCGTAAATTCAGGAGCAACAAGCACTTCGATAAAGTTTTTAATTAAATACTCAGCAATTCCTTTTGTCACTGTGTATGATGTGGCAATGATACCACCAAAGCTTGAAATGCTGTCCCCGTTCCAAGCTTCTTTAAGCGATTCAATATCCGTTGTACACGCCGCTAAACCACAAGGGTTTGCATGTTTAACGACGACAGTAACTTGATTAAAACTGGATTTTTTGTGAGCATGATAAATGTCACTTGCCACCCGCCATGCGGCATCAGCATCGATCCAGTTATTGTATGACAATTCTTTGCCTTGAATAAATTCGGCTTTAGCAATTTGCACAGCTGAATCAGTGTTGTTTGATAAAATGAGTTCGGCTTTTTGATGGGGATTTTCACCGTAGCGTAAGTTTTCAGATTTGAGATACCTTTTCGTCAGCTCATCTGAAATAGCTGTGTCATAATGTGTGATACGTTGGAAAGTCTTTATGGCTTGCCGTCTTCGGTAATTGAAATCTGTCGATAGTTTGTTTTTTTGTGTGAAATTAACAAACTGATCATAATCACTGGAATCTGAAAGTACCACGACACTTTCATAATTTTTAGCTGCGCAACGAAGCATCAATGGCCCACCAATATCAATATTTTCAATAAGTAGATCTTCGTCAGATTTTAATTCAACATGTTTTTCAAAGGGGTATAAGTTGCAAATGACTAAATCAATAGGCTGAATATTTAGTTTTTTAGCTTCGCTTAAATCTGTTTCATTATAGCGTCTAAACAGTAGCCCTGAAGAAATCTGAAAACTAATTGATTTCATACGACCGCCAAAGGCCTCTGGATTTCCTGTGATGCCTTCTACTGCCGTTACTGGTAAACCTAAACTTTCAATATACATTTTTGTGCCGCCCGTTGAAACAAGTTCAACTTTATTTTCATTTAAAAAATGGACGAGTGTGTCTAAGTTAGTCTTATCAGACACACTGATTAGTGCCGTTTTAATTTGAACGTGTTCTTGTTTCATGTTTGAATATCCTGATTTAAAAATTGTTGATCACAATATTCAAGAGCGGCCTCAAAAATAAGAGCCCCACTGTCTTTAGCTGCTGATTTGTCTCTTGAATCTGGCGATAGCCATTTACTAATAGCCGCTTCTGGGTGTGGCATTAAGCCTAAAATACAACCGCTAGGATCTGTGACTCCGGCGATTTTCTCATAAGATCCATTCACATCTTGTTCATAGTATAATGCTATTTGCTGATTTTTTTTTAGATTTTCAAAAATCTTTTTTTGTTTTTCGCTATCACCAGAAAAAACAATTCGACCTTCGCCATGTCTCATTGGGAATTCGACAGCTTGGCCTTGCAGTTTTTTAGTCCAAATACATTTTGATTGCGGAACTTTAAGATTGACCCATTGATTGATAAAATGACCTTGTCTATTATGGGCCAATGTCATTTGTCTTTCTGTAAATGGTTTAGGTAATAATCCAAGTCTAACTAGAACTTGAAAACCATTACAAATACCTAAAATTAATTTTTTTGCTTCAATAAATTTTTTAAGATGTTCACCTAGGCCATATTTTAATTTTAAAGCTAATATTTGCCCTGATCCGATTTCATCACCAAATGAAAAGCCACCTGGAAGAACTAATATATGTGAATCGCTTAAACTTTCAGGATTTAGCAAAAGATCATGAATATGTTGAATTTGTACAATTGACTTTTCTGATTTAAAAGCGGCTGCAGTTTCTGTTTCACAGTTAATACCATCACCTGTTAGAACAAGAATTTTCACTTGTGAATTCATACTAGAACCCCTGATGGAACTTTGTTTTTATAGGCTTTCAGCAGATCCATCGCTTTTAAATTTAAAATTATTTCAGATTTTTGTTTAATGCAAAGGACTGCCCCTTTTGTGGCTTCGCCCAAATAAATAAAATCATGGCCTATGGTTTTTTCAAAATCATCTTTATGATTTGGTTTAATGCTGACTACGATGCGTCCTGGCCCTTCGTTAAATAAAAATTGAATCATATCATTACTGACTGAATCTAAATTAATTTTTAATCCCAACTCTGTTGACATCATCTTTTCAGCCAGGCTGACTGCTAGTCCACCTTCTGAAACATCATGCGCACTGGCTATAAAACCTTTTGTTATCGCCATATGAATTTTTTTATAAATTTGAATTTGTTTTTGCATATTGAAATCAGCATATATAAGATCTGTTTGCGTTTCAGCCCAACTGCAAATTTCATTAAGGTGCAAATAGCTGTCATTATCAAAATAACATGGCCCAATCACATAAACTAAATCATTTTCATTTTTAAGATCACTGGTTGTGACATGCCGAATGTGGTCTACTTTACCCATCGCTGTGATTAATAAAGTCGGGTTCACTGAGATTTTTAATTGATCAAACACAAAATCATTTTTCATTGAATCTTTACCGCTGATAAATGGCATTCCGTAAACTAAGCTGATATCATACAAAGCTTTTGAGGCGCGGACCAACTGCGCTAGTTTGTAATCTCCATCAAAATTTTTTTCTGAGCTGATCGGATCAGGCCAGCAGTAATTATCCACTAAAACGATTTGATCAGGGTTTGTTCCTACACAAATCGCATTTCTAACAGCTTCATCAATAGCCCATATTGACATCAAGTAAGCATCGTAGCTAGACATTTTAGGAGCCAAACCACAGGCCACAGAAATAGCAGCAACGTCGCTTCCACCGTGGGGCTTTAACCATATAACTCCCGCATCAGTTGGCCCGTGAAATCCAACTTCTTTATGGCCCGTAAAAGGCTTAACTAAAGTGGCAGCCTTTACTTCATGATCATACTTACGAACAAGATGTTCATGACTTCTGATGTTTGCTGATTTTAATAGTTCTAAAAGCATTTGATCAAACTGATTTTTTTTAATTTGAATTTTTATATTCGTCACATTTTTTAACCAATGTTTGTTTTTTGATTCTTCAATCAGTTTTTCATCAATAACAGCAGTTAATTGCATTGGCTCTAAAGATTCATGTAGAAAATGTAAATTAATTTCTGCGACAGTTTTATCTTTATATAGAACTTGTAAATCGCCTGAATCAGTAAATTCGCCAACAATCGTAGATTCAACACCACGAAGTTTTGACAAATTCAGAAATTGCTCTATTTTTTCTTTGGTCACAGCAAAGGTCATTCTTTCTTGGCTTTCGCTGATCATCAGTTCGTACGGCGCTAGACCCGGATATTTAACCGGCGCACGTTCAAGGTAAACAATAGCCCCGTTCGTTTTTTGCGCCATTTCACCGATTGATGAACTTAATCCACCAGCACCATTATCAGTAACGCTTGAAAATAGATTTTTTTCTCGGGCTTCAATTAAAAAATCAGAAACTCTTTTTTGAGTGATCGGGTCACCAATTTGTACAACTGATGCTGGGACGCTTTCATTTAATTCCATCGAACTAAACGTTGCCCCGTGAATTCCATCCTTACCAATACGTCCACCAGACATCACTATGTAGTCACCAACTTGTTGTCTTTTTTCAGCCGTAGATAATTGATTTTCAATTTGCGGCAGCACGCCAATCGTTCCGCAGTAAACCAAAGGCTTACCGACGTAATTTCGGTCGTAAACAAAAGCACCGTTCACTGTTGGAACACCAGACTTATTTCCGCCATCTTGCACGCCTAGGTGTACGCCTTCAGCAATACGATCAGGATTTTTAAGTTTTGGATGAATTTGGATATGATCTTTTTTAAAATCTTCATCTTCAGCTAAACAAAAAACATTCGTGTTAGCTATGGGCCTGGCCCCTTGCCCGCAGCCCAAAATATCGCGATTAACTCCTAAAATTCCAGTCAGTGCCCCACCATAAGGATCAAGTGCAGATGGAGAATTA
>JAYSQO010000053.1:0-30829 GCA_043721535.1 Bdellovibrio sp.
CCAAATAGACTTACAAACAAGTCTTAAAGACATGCTGTTTGATAACCAACCATTAGGAAGCAGCCAAGGTGATATTATCATCAATAAAAATATTTTTAGCTTCAACGGTCAGGCCTTCGGTCGCCAGGCTCAAGCCTTTATCCAAATTCCTTTTAACAAAAAAAATAATTTTATTTTTAAATCACAACTCAGAGCCTTTAATCCACTACTACTATTGCCTCTAATTAAGTTACCCTTAGCTTCAAATGATTCCTATGCTTCGCTCACAGCTGACATTGATGTAAAAACTTCCGCAACTGATTCGTCATCTTTAAGTGGGCAAATTGATTTGCAAAGTTTTATTTTAGTCAGAGGATCACAATCTATCAAGTTGCAAAAACCAAGTCTTATTAAAATTAGAAATTCAATTTCAGAAATGACTCCGCTGCATTTTAAAGGCAATGATCAAGAATTGTTTATTAAACATAACTCAAAAACACAATCTTTAGATATTATTGGCGAAATCGCTTTAAGACCGTTTCAGTTTTTAGTTCCTTTTATAGAAAATTTTTCAGGGTTGTTAAATGTCAATATGGGCATAAAACTAGGCAGCCCACAAATTTCTTTTATGGGTCGCGGAGCCATTAAAAACACAATGCTGCAATTAAAGGGATTTCCCTACACGATCAAGGATGTTTTTTCAGATATTGATTTTTCCAATACTAAAATTATTTTCTCTTCAATTCGCGCTAATCTAAATCAATCTAATATCAATGGTCGTGGCCAAATTGATTTTAAGGGTGGCGACCAAATCGATGTGCTCATACAAGCTGAAAGTGAAAAAATAGAAATTGATTTCCCAGAAAAGATTTTAACTTCTGGTTTTGTTAAAGCTAAAGTTTTTGGCCAAAGACTGCCTTACACTTTAAAAATTGATTATTTGATTGATCAGGGCTTAGTGACTAAAGAATTCACAGAGCAAAATGAAAATATCAAACAAACTTTGCAACCAAGTTATTACCTACCCCAAGAACAATTAAACCAACAAGCGCCAACGCTATTACTTGATGTGAACGCAAAATTTCAAAAAGGTATTTTAGTAAAAAATCAAATTATTGAAGGTCTGGCGACAGGTGAAATGCAGATCACGGGATCGCCAGAGAACCCTTTATTATCTGGGCGTATAGATATCCAAAAAAGTAGTAAATTGTTTTTTAAAGACAAGCCTTTTGATATTCAAAATGGCTATATTATCTTTACGCCAACACCTGTAATTGACCCAGAAATTTATATACCCGCCAATGCTCGAATCACTGATTACGATATTAATCTACTTGTGCAAGGCCGCGCAAAATCACTTTCAATTAAGCCCAGCAGCCAGCCTCCTTTAAGTGAAAATGAAATTGTCACATTACTTGCACTAGGTTTAACAACCAGCAAACAAGATCAAAATTTGTCGTCAGACACACAAACTCAACAAACTGGTCTTGAAGTTTTAGCTGCACTGGGGAACCAATCGCAGTTCAATAAAAAAATTCAAGAAAAACTGGGTCTTAATGTGCAATTATCGCCATCGATCGATTCAACAAAAAATATTGCTGTACCTAAAGTTATTGTCAGTCGAAAGCTGGGTAAAAAAATCAATGCATCTTACGCTAGACCGCTCACTGGAACGCAAGAAAGTAATGAAGTTAAATTACAGTGGCTTTTTCATCCAGATTTTTCGCTCAATTTGAATTATCAAAATCAAACAGTTGAAGAAGAAAACAGTGTCATTCAGAATAATACCAATGATAATGGTTTTTATGGTGTTGATCTTGAATATAAAAAGGAGTTTAAGTGAGATTTTATAAACAACTCATTTTATTTCTTTTCAGTTTAATTATAGACTTAGGCCTACAAGCTGCTGAAAAAAATTACCCTGCTTTTAATTTTTCAGATTGGCCCCAAGATGTTATCACACCACTTATTAAAAAATATCCTGAGCTTCAACAAAAAAGTTTTACGTCTGAAGAGCTAGACATCCTGTTAAAAAAAGTGAATTCAGAACTGCCATTAGATGAATTAAAAATAGTCAGTACCAATAGCTCACTTTATTTGATCGGACATATTAAGCCAAAAATAGATTCGATCACATTTAAAGGTCTTGATGACCTTGATTCTGATGAAGCTTTAGAAATTATGAATATTTCTTTAGCTGACGCTGAAAATGAAAAAGCTTTAAACCCGGCTTTATCACGCTTGCAAAGCTATTTCAAAAACAGCGGCTATCGGAACATTCAAATAACAACACAAATCAACCAACAAGCGACGATGAGTAAAGAATTAATCGTTAACATTAATGCTGGCAAGAAAACCACAATCACTAACGTCACTATAAACGGCTTAAAGCCAGAAGAGTCAAAACAGGTTGTTTATTTTTTAAACTGGAATGGACTGGGGCGCGTCCTGACTGATACCCAGTTGAAGGCAATTAACAGTTCTATCAGATCTACGCTGAACATGCAGGGATACTATTTGGTGCAAGTTCCTAACCCACAAATTATTTTTTCTGCTGATGAAAAAAAGGCACGACTAGTTTACAATTTGGCTGTTGCCCAAAAATATCAAATTAAAATCAGTGGGCAAAAATCGTTTGGCAAAAGTTACTTAGAAAATGAAGTTCTTAAATTAAATGAATTTTATTCTGTCGAATCAAATTTCAGTTCTGAATTGGTTGAAAAAATAGCCGCTTTTTATAAAGCCAGTGGCTATGCCTATATCGATATTATAATCTATGAAAAAAAAGCCGATGATCTCATAGAAATCCATCTTGATATTAACGAAGGGCCTTATGTTAAAATTCATCAGCTTTCAATTTCAGGGCTAATTTCAAGACCTGAAAAGTATTACAAAGATTTATTTTACAAATTAGCATCAAACCGTGTTCAAGATAAACAGTTTATCAAAGCAGATATTGAATTAGCTTCTAAAAATTTAATAACACAATTAAAAAATGAAGGCTTTGTGAATGCAAAACTTACACGATTGCAAGTGGGATCAATCACAGAACAAAGCCAAAAAGGGCTTGTCGTTTTACAAATCGAAGAGGGTCTTCAGACGCAAATCAGCCAAGTTAATATTCATGGGAATCGTTTTATCAACACCGATAAAGTTCTCGAACTTTTAGATCTAAAAATTGGCCAAAAATTAAATTTGTATGATCTTGAAAAATCAATCAATAATCTTCGTGTTTTTTATGCGGAAAATGGTTTTATTGAATCCAAAATTGCTACTGATAACCGAAATATTATTTCATATTCAGAAAACTTTAACGAAGCCAGTTTAAATATCAATATTGTTGAAGGGCCACAAATTTATGTGTCCACAATAATCATTGAAGGTCATAAAATGACTCATACTAAACTAATTCAAACTGAATTAGAATTTAAAGCTGGGGATTTATTAACTCCGACAAAATTAGAAGAATCAATTGCTCGATTACAAAGAACAGGGCACTTTTCGACAACAGATATTTACACATTAGAAGCCAACACTGATAAATCACAGCGAACAATAGTTGTTCGCGTTGCTGAACGAAACCCAGGTATTTTTACAAGTGGTTTAGGTGTGACCAATGAAAATAATTATACTTTGCATGGTTACACTGGTCTTGCTTATCGCAATATTGGTGGTTGGGGACGTGGCGCCTCGGCGCGTATTGAGGGCCAATACAACCCCGATATTATTAAATTTGTCGAATCAAAAATTACTTTGGGTTATTTAGAACCTTACCTTTTTGAATCACGTGCAAGATTTCGTTTGAATTACACTAGCTCAAGAAATGTTTCTGATTTAAAAATTCGAAAAGTGACCGTGACAAATCAAACAGTCTGGAGTCTTGAACAGGATTTTACTTCACACATCACAGGTATTTATGAAGTTTTAAATATTTCAAACTATGTTGACCGCGGAATTAGTCTTGAAGATGAACAGCGCTTTAGTTATTCACGCGAAGATTTAGTCATCGCTTCAACAGGCCCGACTGTTGACATTGATTACCGCGATAACATTTTTAATCCAACAAACGGCCATTGGAGTCGTTTAACTGCAGAATATTCGACTCGCTCATTAGGAAATCATAACGTCGATAGTTTTATTAGACTGACTGGCCAAACAACTTTGTATACATCACTTTCTGAACAGTTTGGTCTGATTTGGGTCAATTCATACCGCGGTGGATACATTGATAATCTGCAAAAATCAAATTTTGGTGTTCCTTTTGACAAGCGTGGCTTTATTTTAGGTGGACGTTCGACAATTCGTGGCTATGAATCTGAAGAGTTCTTTCCATCTATTGATCAAATTGGCGTCAATTTTAAACTCAGAACTTTTTCGACTTATAATTTAATTAAATCTGAATTCAGATTTCCGCTTTGGAAATCTGAAAGTTTTAGCGGAGCCCTGTTCTATGACGGTGGTGAGGTCTCTATTGATCAATTGAACTTGGCTGATCGTTATCGTGACTCTGCAGGTATAGGGCTTCGCTACAACACACCCGTTGGCCCGATCAATTTAGAATATGCCCGAAAGCTAGACAGAAAAAACTACGAGTCCGACGGAGCATTTCATTTGTCAGTTGGTGTCTTCTAAGGTAATTTTTTATCGAAAGTTACTGGCTAAAGTTAATGTATAAAGTTACTGGCTAAAGTTACATCCAAGGAGATACCCATGCGTCAACACACAGTTCGTGTTTATCCATCGAAAGAAAAAATTGATCGTAAAAACCAATTGGCTTGGAAAATGGCCGAAATCTGTACTGATAATGCCCCAATCAAAGACGACGTTGTTGATATGATTATCAATCGTATCATTGATAATGCGTCTGTAGCTATTGCTGCAGCAAACAGAAATCCTGTGGCTGCTGCGCGTGCAATGGCGTTAGCGCATCCTCGTGCTGGCGGTGCAACAGTTTTTGGAATGCCCAACGATCAAAAATTTTCTTGTGAATGGGCTGCTTGGGCGAACGGTACAGCTGTTCGCGAATTAGATTATCATGATACTTTTTTAGCAGCTGATTACTCTCATCCTGGTGATAATATTCCGCCGATACTTGCAGTGGCTCAACAAATGGGGAAAACCGGCAAAGAATTATTGCGCGGACTTGTCACTGGCTATGAATTGCATGTTGATTTAGTGAAAGCAATTTGTCTTCATGAACATAAAAAAGATCATATTGCCCATTTAGCACCGGCATCAGCGGGTGGTATTGGTGCGCTATTAGGCTTACCTACTGAAATCGTTTTTCAAGCGATTCAACAAGCTGTGCATGTTTCATTTACAACACGTCAATCACGCAAAGGTGAAATTTCATCTTGGAAAGCTTATGCCCCAGCTCACGCGGGTAAATTAGCTATTGAAGCCACTGATAGATGTATGCGCGGCGAAGGATCTCCGTCACCGATTTATGAAGGTGAAGACTCTGTGATTGCTTATATGCTTGATGGGAAAAATGGAAAATACACTGTACCATTGCCTGAAGTTGGCGAAGAAAAACGCGCCATCTTAGAAACTTACACAAAAGAACATTCCGCTGAATATCAATCACAAGCCTTAATTGATTTAGCAGCACGGATGAAAGCTAAAATAACAAATTTTGATGACATCAAAGAAGTTATTATTCACACGTCTCATCATACTCATTATGTCATTGGCACTGGTGCAAACGATCCACAAAAAATGGATCCAAAAGCGTCTCGTGAAACTTTAGATCATTCGATCATGTATATTTTTGCAGTGGCTTTACAAGATGGATCTTGGCACCATGTGGATTCTTATTCACCAGTGCGCGCTAACCGCCCTGAAACTATTCGTTTATGGAATAAAATTAAAACAATCGAAGATGCTAAATGGACTGAAATGTATCATGATGCTGATCCAAATAAAAAACGTTTTGGTGGCCGCGTAGAGATTATCTTAAATAATGGCGAAAAAATTATTGATGAATTAGGTGTAGCCAATGCCCATCCAGCTGGTGCAAAACCATTTAAACGCGCTGACTACATCCGCAAGTTTGATAGTTTAACAGCTGATATCATCAGTAAAGACGAAAGAAATCGTTTTATTTCATTATGCGAACGTTTACCTGAATTAACTGCATCTGAATTACAACAATTAAATGTGCAAATCCCGATCGACAAATTAGTGAATAACAAGCGCGATCAAAAAGGGATTTTCTAGTATGTTATTTCCCCTAGTCGCACCGGCAGAAAAAAGAAAGAAATTCAGAGAAGCTTTAAAAACCGGAAAGCTACTTCAGTTTCCAGGTTCTTTTTCT
This sequence comes from Bdellovibrio sp., assembly GCA_043721535.1. Taxonomy (GTDB): domain Bacteria; phylum Bdellovibrionota; class Bdellovibrionia; order Bdellovibrionales; family Bdellovibrionaceae; genus Pseudobdellovibrio. Next base: position 6,296 of record JAYSQO010000053.1, read on the forward strand.
CCACTTGTCAGTATGATGATCGAAAAAAAAGGATTTAACGGTGTCTATATATCTGGATCAGTTTTATCAAATGATTTAGGTTATCCAGATATTGGCCTTACAACATTAACTGAAGTCGCCCAACGTGGACGACAAATTGCTAGAACCACATCGTTACCCACAATTATTGATGCAGACACAGGCTGGGGTGAACCCATGAATGTGACCCGCACCATTCAAGAATTTATTGAAATGGGATTATCAGGTTGTCATCTTGAAGATCAGGAAAACCCAAAACGCTGTGGGCATTTAGATAATAAATCAGTCGTTGAACCTGGGCAAATGATTAAAAAAATTAAAGCAGCTGTAGCCGGCAAAAAACTAGATTCTAATTTTTTATTAATTGCTAGAACTGATTCCCGCGCTAGTGAAGGCTTAGATAAAGCCATCGAGCGCGCTAAAGCTTATGTTGATGCAGGTGCAGAAATGATTTTCCCAGAAGCTTTACAAGACGAAACAGAATTTGAAAAATTTAGAAAAGCGATCAGCGTTCCCCTATTGGCGAACATGACTGAATTTGGCAAAGGAAAGCTTTACACAAGAACTGAATTAGAAAACTTTGGTTACAACTTAGTGATCTATCCTGTGACAACTTTTAGACTCGCACTTGGCGGAGCAGAAAAAGGTTTAGACATACTTAAATCCACTGGTTCCCAAGAAAAAGCTTTAGATTTGATGCAAACCCGTCAACAGCTTTATGATTTAACAGATTACGAACACTATAATCAATTTGATCAAAATATTTTTAACTTTAAGATTAAATAGGAGTCTACTATGGCTGAATATATCAATCCCGATTACGTGGCTGAACCAGAAAAAATGAATGTGAAAAAAGGTCTTGAAGGCGTTGTGATGGATACATCCAGCGTTTCAAAGGTAAACGCAGAAACAAATTCTTTAGTTTACCGTGGCTACCCTGTTCAAGATTTAGCTGAAAACTGCTCATTCGAAGAAGTCGCTTATTTAATGTATAATGGTGAACTGCCAAATAAAAATCAGCTAGCTGATTTTACAAAAAAAGAACGATCATGCCGTGAAGTTTCAAAAGATAATTTAAATATCATCAAATCTTTACCGAAAAAATGTCACCCGATGGATTCTATCCGTACAGGAGTCAGCTTTTTAGGTTGTGAAGATACGCGCATCTGGGATGCAAGTCCTGCAACCAACATGGATAAAGCGATTCAATTATTAGCTAAAATTCCTACACTTGTAGCTGCTGATTACAGATTTAAAAAAGGTTTGGATTTTATTCCACCAAACCCACAGTTAAGTATTTCTGAAAATTTCTTTCATATGTGCTTTGGGAAAGTTCCCGATCAACGTATTGTTAAAGCTTTTGATGTGTCACTAGTGCTTTATGCTGAACACAGTTTTAATGCGTCGACATTTACATCACGTGTGATTTCATCAACGCAGTCTGATATTTATTCTGCGACTGTGGGTGGTATTGGCGCATTGAAAGGCCCATTACACGGCGGCGCCAATGAAATGGTGATGCATATGATGATCGAAATTGCAGATGCAGCTAAAGCTGAACAGTGGATGATCGATGCACTAGCTCAAAAGAAAAAAGTCATGGGCTTTGGTCACCGTGTTTATAAATCAGGTGATTCCCGCGTTCCGACTATGAAGAAATATGCGCAAGTCATGGCTGACGTCACTGGCGAACAAAAATGGATGCTCATGTACACTTCGCTTGAAAAAGTGATGGTCGAAAAGAAAAAGATTTATCCTAATCTAGATTTTCCGGCTGGCCCTGCCTACTACATGATGGGTTTTGAAATTGATTTTTTCACACCTATTTTCGTTATGGCTAGAACTACTGGTTGGTCAGCTCATATTATGGAACAAACTGCAAATAACAGAATTATTCGTCCATTATCAGAATACATCGGTAGTTCACAAAGAAAAGTGACTCCGATTTCTGAAAGAGCTTAGAGCGCTTGGTTCATAATATTAAATGTCAGTAAATCTAAACCGTAATAGTCATTCGATATAGTCATTTCACCAGTTGAACTTAAACTTGTTGTTTCATACAAAACATAAACTGGGACATCACGACCAATTTCTATTTGCGGTGATGTCACTGCTGGTGCATCGAGCATCGGAAAATTCGGATCAACCGCTGGTCTTGGCAACAGTTCGCTCATCTCTTTTAATTGCTGAGCCGTAACCGTTGGATCATTTAATAATTTTTCGGCTAAATCAAAAGGTTTTTCTAAACGTATACAACCCGAACTATACAATCGCATTTGCTCTCGCAGTTTATTACGATCATCTGTATCATGCATATAAATGGAGTCACCGTTTTCCATTGGGAATTTTATAAATCCTAATGCATTCCATGGACCTGCCATTTGAATAAAATGATACGGATAGTTTTCTTTAGTGATTAAATCCCAATCCACAGTATATGGATCAACTTCTAAGGATGTTGTCTTATCATAAATTTTAATATGTAATTCAGCGACTTTAGCTGGGTTAGCTTTGAAATGTTTGATTTTATCTTGCAATAAAATGGTTTTTGGCACAGCCCATGTAGGATTTAAAATAAAATGATTCACTTTATCAAATAAAATTGGTGTTGGTCTTTCTATTTTACCTGCGATCACATTAAATTCCATAGTCTCTTGCTCGCCGACATAATATTTTAATTTTTGGCTAGCTAAATTTATATTAATATATTCGTGACCCATATCATCTGGTAGCCAGCGTGTGCGATCAATATTGATCATTAGACGAGTTAACAATGTATCAATGCTAAAATTTAAAATTTTCCAACCCACTGGCCCAATTGTTCCATCAACACCTAGTTTGTGATTCGCTTGAAAACCAACGATGGCTTTTCTTAAATCTGGCGTATAGTTTGGGTTTTTAATATCGTTAGTGTAACCCAAAACATGTAATCGGTATCTGACCAAACCTATAGCTGTAGCATCTTTTGTTGTTGGGCGTATGATTGCAATTAATTCTGGCCCCATAGGGAAAAAGTTTGAATCTTTTCCCGATTTAAATTTTCTGTACTGCTCAACAAGCCCCGTATAGTATTTATTCTTTGGACGCAATTCATTTAATAATTGATCAGCAGTCATTTCGTTATTTAGATAACGTTGAATGTCCTCTATTTGATAACTTTGTAATTTTTTAGAAATTACTTTATAATAACTAGTTATGATATGCGCAGGACGCACACGTCCATTGTAAAATTCGGTTGCTATTTTTTGAACTGCTCGTCTGACATCAGTGGCTAGAGCTTTTGATTTTTTTTGAATCACTAATTCATTAAAGTGGGCCACGTTAGCTTCGCTTAAATACCAACTTTTTTGCATTCCTTCTAATTCAACTAAGTTTAATAAGTCTGTTATTTTATTTAATTTGGGATGATTCATTAAAGCAGAGTATTGGTGAACCATAAAAATTTCGTTTGTCATTGGTTGAGGCGGAACAAATACAGCCGGGCCACTCACAACTGCGCTGACAACTGTCATTGAATTTGTTGATATTTGAGCTGCAGTGATGTTTGCTGTTGGAATAACTGCGACCGCAGGAGCAACAACTACTGCAGGTTTTTGGATAACAACCTTTTTGGGTACGAAAACAACTTTAGCCGGTGGCGGTGGAGCTGCAAATGGATTTGCAGCTTGCACACCTAGCGCAGAAAAAGCAAATAGGCTGGCCAACAAATAAGGATTTCTAACAGCGTGCTTTAACTTCATAAAAAACCTCTACACCGTTTAGATACAGCAGTTCTTATTCCATTCTATAAGCTATATATTAGATTTCAGTGTCTAGGAGTAAGACAATGGGTTCAAAAACGCCTATATACGACAAGATTTTAAGACCAAATTTTCAAGCCAAATATGGGATGAAATCGGTGATGATTTCAAGGCCTTATCTGTTTCACACAAGACGGTCAAAGCCTCTTCGATTTTTTTCACAGGCCATTGTTCTGCCTGATCACAATATCCTTCAATAAAATACGCTGGTACTTGCGCCATATTGGCAAGCTTTGCTCCGCCAATACCCTGATCTAAACCTGTTCTGACTGTTAGTAGCACGCGCATATGTCTAGCTAACAACGATACAATACCGACTTCATTTTGACCTTGATCTAAAAGTTGTACAAGCTGTTCTAAGGCTTTCACACGGTCTTTTTGACCAATGGCTTTTGTAAAATCAAAGACACTTTCTTCGCGACTGTTGGAAACCACATCGATGATTGTTTGCTCTTCGATACGTCGTTCATCACCTAAGTAATTTTTTATTTTTAATATTTGTGCATCTAATTCGGTTAAGTTGTTACCGACAAAACGGTGTAATTTATGAATGGCTTCACTCGATATTTTTAAATGGGCATTTTGCACCAAGTACTGAATCCACTGCGGAACTTGATTGTCGAATGGTTTTTTAAATTCAATCGCCGTTGCATTTTCAATCAGGGTTTTAATAGCTTTTTTTCTTTTATCGACTTTTTCAGCAAATAAAACAAAAACCGTTGATTGCACAGGATTTGAAAATAAATTTTCAATTTCAGCCCATTCTGAATCTTTAAATTGATCGACACCTTTAACGATCACCAATCTGTGACTTGAAAATGCTGGTAAAGTTTCAACCACATCTTTGATGTGATGAATTTCGGTATCTCCGGCATAAAAAAGATTATAATTAAAATCAAATGAATTTTCATCTAACACTGAGTATTTAAAACGATCCACACATTGATTGACCAGATAAGGTTCGTCACCAAAAATAAAATAAAGTGGATTTAGTTTTTTATTTTCCAAATCTTTGTAAAATTTATTTTGATCAACTACAGCCATTATTGCTCTTTGTTTTTAGAATTAATTAAAAATTATCCACTAGGCGGTCAAATGCTAATTGCATCATTTCCTTAGACAGAGTTTCAAGAGTCTGCCTTCGGGCTGATAAATTGTAAAGATTGTTTGCCGTGTTAATCACCGGTAATGTGACTTGCGGCGGAGTATAATATCTAGATTGCTTAAAATCAGAGCTCCATAAAATTTCAGAAGAATTTTTTTTCTTCAGTGATACAGAAACACTCACGGTCACTTTTGTTTGTGTTGATAAAACAGTGCTGTTGGGTAAATAGGCGTTATCACGGGCCTCAATCACTGATTCATCTGATGTGACTTCGATATCATTAACTACGCCGGTTAAGATCGCATCAGATTCAGCCTCTGTCCCTGATAGGTGTACTAAGCCTGACTTAATAGCCTCTGTTTTTAATGATTCCGTAAAAAAGACCTCTACACCGGGTTCTGTGGATTTATTGTTAAAAACAGGCATATGCACACGTCTCACATTGTTAGGTAATGCATCAACTTGACTGCTAAGTTTGTAAGCGCAGCCAAATCCCGTAGAAATCATGATGACAGCAGCTGTCAGTTTAAGAAAAATTGCGACAAAAGTTCTATTCATTGATGTAATAAGACCGCAAAGGAAAACGAGTTGTCAATGGATAGATCGACTTCGGCCAATACGCCCATATTAAGACCTATATTGTTAGCCCCCGGTCCGGTACAACTGCATCCCGAAGTTCAAAAAGTATTGGCAAGACCTATGATCCATCATCGGACACCTGAATTCGATCTGATTTTAAAAAATGTTTTATCTCTTCTAAAAAATTTATTCTGCACCAAAGAAAATGTTTATATTTTATCATCGACCGGTTCTGGCGGTATGGAAGCCTTGTTAGTTAATGTTTTAAAACCACAGGCGAAAGTTTTAGCCATTGTCTCTGGCAAATTTGGTGAACGCTGGGCCGATATGGCTGAAGCCTATGGTGCAATAGTTCATAGACTTAATATAAATTGGGGCGAAGCTGTTAACCCTAGCACCATAGAAAAATATCTTAACAAAAACCCGGATACTGATATCGTGATGACCCAAGCTTGTGAAACCAGTACGGCTACACTTCATCCCATTTTTGAAATTTCACAAATCGTTAAAAAAACAAAAGCCTTGTTTTTAGTTGATGCCATCACAGCCCTTGGTGCAATGCCAATCCCTATGGACGAATGGTCTATCGATGGTTTAGTCGCCGGTAGCCAAAAAGCCATTATGTTACCCACAGGTCTAAGTCTTATTAGTTTTTCTAAAAAAGCGTGGCACGTTGTCGAAACAAACACCACACCACGATTTTATTTTGATATCCGCAAAGAATCTCTAGCCAACGCCAAAGGCGAAACTTTTTTCTCGTCAAACGTTAGTCTGATCAGAGCTTTAGAATTTGTGCTGACAAATATTGAATCCACTGGTGGCTACAATCATTTATTTAAAACAATTGGGCGGCGCATGCGCTATACTCATGCAATGGTTAAAGAATTAGGACTTGAATTATATTCAAAAAATCCAAGTCCTACAGTCACTGCGATTAAATTGCCAGAATCGATTGATGGTGTAAAATTTCGCGAACAGTTTGAGAAAAAATATGCTGTCACCGTCATGGGCGGACAAGATCAAGTTAAAGGAAAAATCATCCGTATAGGACATATGGGCTATATCACGGATAGCGATCTTCATGAAACCACAACCCGTCTTGCACAGTGTCTAAATGATTTTGGCTTAAAGTTAGATCTTAAGAAAATAACTTCAACTTCTGAAAACTATTTGCAAAGAAGTTCTTTATGAAAGTTGTGATCACTGAAAAGTTTTCCCAAATTGCACAGATTAATTTACAAAAAAATAATTCGATCGAAATTGTTAAATTATCAAACCTCACTGAACTTGATCAATATATTGCAACAGCTGAAATTTTAATTATTCGCAGTAAAACTCAGGTTACAGAAAACTTACTAGGCGCAGCACAAAAACTAAAATTAATTATTACATGCACCAGTGGTTTTGATCATATTGATTTATTAGCCACACAGAAAAAAAATATCACAGTGATGTATACACCAGATGCAAACAGCCAATCCGCTGCTGAATTAACATGGGGATTAGTGTTGTCCGCTGCAAGAAATATCAATGAATCCCACAAACAAATTAAAGCGGGCTTATGGAATCAAACATCACGCGACAGTCTTACAGGAACCGAATTGTCAGGGAAAACTTACGGTGTCGTAGGTCTTGGACGTATTGGCCAAAAAGTGGCACAAATTGCCAAAGCTTTCGGTATGAATGTGGTAGTTTTCGACCCTTATCAAGACGATGATATCTTTTCAAAACTTAACTTAAAACGATCAAGCTATGAAGAGGTTTTAAAACAATCCGATGTCATCAGTTTTCATGTGCCAGCCACTGCGGAAACAAAAAATATGTTGAATCGTTCGCATTTTGAATACATCAATCGAAATTTAATTTTAGTGAACACTTCACGTGGATCAGTGATTAATGAAGATGATTTGTGTTTAGCTTTAGAAAATAAATGGTTAGCAGCTGCAGGTCTTGATGTTTTTAGTAAAGAGCCTTTGTCGCGTGAATCAAAGTTATTGCAGTACCCGAACGTGATATTAACCCAGCACATGGGTGCGCTGACTCATGAAGCTTTCGAAAAAGCTTCGGTTGAAGCCAGCGAATTGTGTCTTAATTTTATAAATAAAAAATTAACTAAAAATACTTTACCGCTTATAAACGAGTGGGGAAGTTTATCATTCAAAGATTGATTGAAGGGATTTGATATGTCGGCTGTAGTTGTTGTCGGAGCACAATGGGGTGATGAGGGTAAAGGGAAACTTGTCGATGTTTTTGCATCCTACGCAGACACTGTTGTCAGATTTCAAGGCGGATCAAACGCGGGTCATACATTGGTTGTAAACGGTCAAAAAACAGTTTTACATTTGATTCCTTCAGGAATTTTGCATCCTGATAAAACCTGCGTGATTGCAACTGGTGTTGTGATCGACATCATAGGACTGGCTGAAGAAATCAGAAAACTAAAAGCCACTGGTCTTGAACTAACATCACAACAATTATTAATTTCTGACACAGCCACAGTTTTACTTCCCTATCACAAAGCTTTAGATCAGGCACGAGAAAAGGCCTTGTCTGATAGTAAAATTGGTACGACTGGTAAAGGCATAGGGCCTGCCTACGAAGATCGCGCTTCACGCAGGGCTTTAATCATGAGTGAACTTTTTGATTCTAAAAATTTATTAGAAAAAATCGAATTCGGTATTAAAGAAAAAAATGTTCTGCTCAAGAATCTTTATGATGCCCCTGAATTAAATGCGAAAGATATCTTTGATCAAATTCAGCCAGCGATTGAAGTTTTAAGACCGTATCGTTTAAATGATGTCAGTCTTTTTGTGGCTCAAAAAATTAAACAAAACAAAAAATTAGTTTTTGAAGGCGCTCAAGGAACATTGTTAGATATTCATCACGGCACGTATCCGTATGTAACAAGTTCATCAACGTTAGCGGGTTCTGGTTCTATCAGCGCTGGTTTAGGTCCCCATCATCTATCAAAAATTGTGGGTGTTTTTAAAGCTTACTGCACACGTGTTGGCAGCGGTCCTTTCCCGACAGAATTAACAGACACTGTCGGTGCACAAATTCAAAAAGAAGGACACGAATTCGGTTCAACCACAGGAAGACCGCGACGATGTGGTTGGTTAGATCTTGTGGCACTTAAATATGCGATTCGTTTAAACGGCATTAATAGCCTTGCTATGATGAAATTAGATATCCTGTCATGCTTAGATCAGGTTGGCATTTGCACGGCCTATAAACTCAATGGCGAAACAATCACAGAGTTTCCAACATCGACTGAATTAGTTGCGCAATTAGAGCCCATTATTGAATTTTTACCGGGGTGGAAAACAGATATCACTGGTATTAAAAATCTGAAAGATATGCCTCTGAAAGCCATGAATTATATCAATTATGTACAACAACAATTAGGTTGTCCGATTGATGTGGTCTCTGTAGGCCCCGATAGAGAGCAAACTTTGTGGGTAAAACCCTTGTATAAAGATTGAGCATAGATTTATTTATTAAAAAAAGTTTGACTGGGTCACTAGTTTATTACAAATTGTTTTCTCAAACAATGATCCGCTAGCTCAGCTGGTAGAGCACTTCACTTTTAATGAAGGGGTCGATGGTTCAAATCCATCGCGGATCACCATTCTTGTCTTTTTGCCAATCAAGAGTGTTCCCATCGTCTAGTGGCCTAGGACACCTCCCTTTCACGGAGGATACAGGGGTTCAAATCCCCTTGGGAACGCCAATCATCTTGGAAATCAATGCTAAACAAATACAAACCTGGTCAAAAAGTTGATTTAATTATTATACGGGAAACCGATCTTGGCTTCGTTGCAGAAATCAATCGCGAAGATGAGGGATTACTTTATCACAACGAGGTCTTTCAGCGACTTGATCCACAACAATCTATTTCTGGATACATCAAAGCGATTCGCGAAGACAACAGCATTGATTTATTACTGCAACCATTTGGCAACCAAGGCGCTGACGAACTTGGCTTACGAATTATTGTGGCTCTTGAAGACAATAATGGTTTTTTACCGATCAATAATAAAACATCTGCAGAAATCGTGTATGATTATTTTGGCGTAAGCAAAAAAAAGTACAAAATGGCCATCGGTAATTTGTATAAAAACCGAATCATTGAAATTACTGAAAAAGGCATCGAGTTAATCGTTAAGGTGTCGTAAGTTAATTTAAAACCCATCGTTTTTAAAATTGAAGCTAATGTATCGATTGTCGGGTTACCTTTTTCGCCAAGTGCTTTATAAATCGCTGCAGTTGAAATCCCCGCTTCTTTACTTTGTGTCCGTATCCTTAAGAAATAGCTCTGTCAGAGAGCCCTACAACCCATGCAATAGCTTAATCATCATGTAATTGATTTTAAACACTTATGAGATCCGAATGTCTTAAGACTTCCCCACTTGTACCGCGATAATTTCATTAAAAGCAGCTTGCGCCGATTTGTAGTTATCCAGGGGGTTATTCAGTTCGTTATTTCTTTCGCAAGTTAGACTGATTGTTTTTAATTGATGATATCTGTTCAAGATCATTTGATTGAAATTTTTCAGCATTTTTTTATGTTCTGTTTTGTAGGGTTCAAAAATACCGAACTTAACACTTTCGTTCCAGCTGTAACGGTTTTGTCTGGTGGCGACCCATGCACAGGCCGTAAAACTACCTAAGCGAATTCCAGTAATTTTATTTTCTATTTTCTGTGTCAGACTATCCATTTTTTCATTGACGTATAAAAAATGGGGCACATCAATGTAGAACTCATATTTGTATGTTTCACTAATCTGATTAAAATCGTCTAAGTTTTCCAGAATGGCCCCGCTGTGGTTAGCCAGCATGAGATCTACACCTTGTATTTTACAGAGCGCTCCTAATTTATTATATTTTTCGCTGAGCTGATTCCATTTTTCTGTATCTTTACTTTTATTCATTATGGTTTCAGAAAGTCTGGTGTTAATAGCAGCATCATGTCCAGGGTAAAATGATGTATCTACGACAGTTAAATTTTTAATATTCCATTTCTTTAATAAATCTAAACTTTCTACTTCACTGCCATCTGTTGTTAACAATGGAAATTCTGATCGTAAATTTGTAATCGATAATCCATGATCGACTAGCATTTTTAAAGTTTCTGCATGTTTTAAAATATCGACTTGGTTTATTTCGGCACTTACTTCAGGCAGCAAGTTATAAAAATTGCTGGTTTTATCTTTAATCATGCTCTGAGGATAATCATTACCAAACCACTCAGATAAATTAATTGAAGTTCTCATGCTATCTATTGTAGTAAAGTATTTGACGAATAGCAATATCCACCAAACCCCATGTGTTATCGACTATTTATCTAGACAGCGTTAAATAAATCTGAGCAGATAGTCTCATGGTGAGTCAATGCTTCTAAGAACAATAAAAAAGCATATTGAACAAAGTCCTTCGCCTTTGTTTTCCGGGTTTGTCTATTCTGTTTTAGTCATTATAACTTTTTATGATATTTTTTATTTAACGACCGGAATCGCTATTCCATTTGTTGCAAACTTTTTTGGAATTTTTGTTTTAACACCGCTGACTTTCTTTCTAGAAAAAAAGGGCTTTTCGCAATCAGCTAGATTGTTATTTCTATTCAGTTGTAATTTTTATATTTTTATTGCAGATCAGGCTTTCGGATCAACATTTAGATTTGATTTTTACTATCTTCCTGCACTTCTTTTAGCTCTGATGATTGATAGTTACGAGTCTGATCAACAAAATAGTCTAATAGCTGGAATGCTTTTGCCAATTATTGCCTGGTTTTCTGGTGACTTCTTTGGATACCATCTTCAACCACCTGAATGGATCATACAAAAAAATAATAAAGATATCCTAGTGAATTTTAATTTTGTAGGATCAATTATTATTACTTATGTTTTTATAAAAATACTTTTTAAAACTATTAGCGAACAAAGAAATAAAATGATTATCTCTGCGAAAATGTCTGCCTTAGGTGAAATCGCTGGCAGTATTGCTCATGAAATCAACAACCCTCTATCTGTGATCATTGGTCGCGCTGAACACACAACAATGAAATTAGAACAAAAAGATCTAGATAAAAATGAAATTATTTCTGATCTTAAAAAGATAGCTGAAACAGGTCATAAAATTACAAAACTGATTAAAAGTTTAAATACCTACATTCGCTCAACAACGAATGATCCTTTTATTGTATGCGATATTAAAGAAGTTATTTTAGAATCGATTGAAATGTTTGAAATTGATTTAAAGCATAAATCAATTGATATACGTCTAAATTGTCCCACTCGCCTGATCGTCAATGCGCATCCACATTCATTATCGCATGCTCTGGTTAATCTTCTTAAAAATGCGATCGATGCCATCAAAGAACTGCCTGAACGTTGGATTGAAATTAAGGTTACAACTAGTGAAGAATTTGTTGATATTCAAATCACAGATTCAGGACGTGGTATTGAAAAAAATATTTTGAATAAAATCATGCTTCCCTTTTTCACTACTAAACCCCTTGGTAAAGGCACAGGTTTAGGTCTAAGCATTACTAAAAAAATCATTGAAGAACACAAAGGTTCTTTAAATTATGATACGAACTCAGCCAATACGCGATTTGTGATTCGGTTGCCGTTAAGTACAGATTATGTAATCCATAAAATCCGAAATCTGAACTAGCACTGTGATGACCTCCATTGTGTTGCATTGATATATTGGCATACTACAGCTAGCTAACCCTATCACAAGGGTGCCAAATGAAAAATAAGCTTAAACCTTATCTATTGAAGCTCGAGTCTACAATAGAACTTGAAATTAAAAATACATTGTATTACAATAAGGATATAGCTATCCAATGGGATACAAGAAAGGCTTGCAGCAAATCTTAAGAAACATAGCATTTCATTTGAAGAAGCAGCTAGATCAAATAAGAATTATATCGGCACGAAAAGCGACAAAAACTGAGGAGCAGAAATATGAAGAAAGAATACGATTTTTCAAAAGCTAAAGTTCACAAAAAGCCTATCTTAAACGCCAAAGAAACAAAGATACAAACAAGCATTCGAATAGACGCAGATATTTTCTCGTGGCTTCAAGCTGAAGCCCACAAGGAGCACATACCTTATCAAACACTTCTCAATAAATATCTGCGTGCGGTTATGGATAGACCCTCTTTTGAAAGCAGACTCGCTGCAATCGAAAAAGCGATTTTCAAGAAAACGCTGTAAAAATTAAACCACTTGGTGTCTTTTAATCTCACATTGTAAATCAAAACCTTCGCCGTTCACCATGATGGTGCCATCCATGTTAATCACTGTCCATTTGTTATCTTTTTTAGTGTGGCCTTCAAGCTGATCTAAAAAATCAGCGGCCAGCGAAAAGATTTCTAATTTGTCTTTTCTGTGAATAGGTTCTGAATTTAATTCATTTAATAAAACTTGTGGGTCTTTGTAAGTATAAATTTTTACTTTTTCAGCGGCCTTTGAGGCCTTGTGAATTTTTCGGGCTGATGGGTTACCGATTTCAATCCATACTTTGGGGCTGCCTCCAGCATTCAAGACACGAATGCACGGACTATCTGGATCTGCCAGTCCCCCTGGTGAAAACTCAAGACCTTCTTCGTAACTCAAACAGTAGGCCAGTACACGGGTCAGCAGGTACGTTAAACTTTCAGAAGGATGTTGGGCGGCCCTGAAATCTAAAGATTCATACGAGCCCTTTTCAAGATCCGAGAGCTCTATTTTAAATCTGAATAATTTCGATGGTAACGCCATAAGTGACTATGCAGCTAACTAATTTAAAGTTTCAAAATCTTCGTCAGTTAGTTCTTGTAAATTTGCATACTGAAGATCTTTAACTTCAGTAATTATGATTGGGGTTTTAACAAGACTGTGCTTTTTTTCAATTTTGGCACAAATTAATTTACAGATATTTAATAATTCTTTGGCGTTAATATCTAATTCAAATTCATATTCATCAGGGGGCAGGGCAAATATAGTTTCGTTTTCATCAGTGATGTACGGATAGCCATCTTCAGCGACCATGGCTTGATCTAATTCTGAGTAAATATCTTCGTTCGTTACTTCTTGAAGCATCACCTTTGCGATGAAAATTGGCATATAATTCCCTTTGTTATTGAATGATCTGCAAGATGACCATATTTTCTCAGGCTGTCACCTAATATCTTTTTGTTTATATATTTTATTTAAGCGGTGAAATCGGAATACCGTCAAACATCAGGCCCACAGTGACATAACCACCTGATAAATTAATTTTATCGACGTTGTTATTAACTGTGCCAGAGCTTTTAAGTTTATCAATTAAGTTGTACTCATAACCTGTTTCAATCACGAAATAGACTTTCTTAAACCCGACTGCCACTGAAGCCCCGGCAGTATAAATAGGGTTAGCAAAAAAGTTGTTCTTTTTATCAAGTTCACCATCTTGGGTTGCCGAATTAATTTTGAAATTAGTATTTGTTCCACCAACAGCAATAAAAGTATCAAAGTAAGTTGAATCTGTTTTTTTCACCAAAAGTCTCGCCACCGCAAGCATGGCCTCTTGACTGATTTTAGATTCAAAATTTGTTGATGATGACGAATCCTTTTCATCAGCAAAAGTGGCTTTTATAGTGTAACGAAGACCTGTATTTAAAAAACTTGTCACTGGAAAAGTAATTTCGACCCCGTACTGAGTAATAGCATCAAGACTTTTTAAGCTTTCTGCTTCTAGTTCAGTATTTAAATCTTTAGGATCAACTTTTGTTGAACCAACAAAGATCCTACCCTGCCCCATCGAAGTTTCAGCCTGAACACATTGAACACAAATAAGTAAGCTCGTAATAACTATAAATTTCATAAAATTGACCTCTGTTTACGTCTGAAATCATTATTATAAGTTCTGAACCAAGATACAAGTCTTGCCTATGGCACGTCTGTATTTTTTACTGTCTAAGATAATGACAGTCGCGAACTCAAGGCCCCCCCGTTATACTGCCCCTATGAAACATATAATCGCTTTACTATTTCTTGTGGGTATTTATTCAAATTCAGCTTCAGCGCAAAATTCTCCAACTGAGGATTTAGCTCTAGAAATCATGACCCCTTATGCAAAACAAATGGGATTAAAAGGCATTAATCTGTCAAGATCTGATGAATTTGCCGACAACTTAGGTAGTAGTGAAATCAGAAATGGCTATATAGAAATCGAATACGGCACAGAAGTTCACACTAAATATCCCACTATGAAAGAAGACACTTTCACATTTATCTTATGTCATGAATTGGGTCACACATTTGCTCGTAAATCAATGTTAAGACCTGACGGTACAAGAATTTCTCCTGAAGGATACAGCGACTACTGGGGTGCTGGTGTTTGTTTGAAAAAAATATTCCGCACAATACCCGCTAGCCACGTTATTATACCTGATCCAATCGTACAGTTAAACTGTGACAAAACTTACAAAAGTGACGTTGACCGCATGGTTTGCTACCGCATTGCTGAAGCAGGTATGGACTTTGGCTATCAAATGCATTTGTTTACGAAAAAAATCGGCTACCCTGAAACAGGATTTTATGCAAAACCCGATTTTAATAAAAAAGAAACTGAGTATTTTGATAATTACCCATCATTACAATGTCGTATGGAAACGATTTTAGCCGGAGCCCTTTGCATAACTTCTGAAAAAAGATGGACTCAAGGCATATCTAATTGGGCTTGTGAAGCATCTGCTGGCGCAAGACCCAGTTGTTGGTATAAATAGTTTAATTATTTAACTTATTGACCATTCACCGCAAGGCTTGTTTGCGATTGCGGTGATAACCAAATATCAATAATATCTCCAGCGACAATTTTTCCAGCTTTTTTGAAATAGAATTTAGCTTTCTCCCGTTCCTCAGCAAATTTACCAATCGGACGTATTGACCCCGGATCGTAATTTAAAGAAATCTTTACTAATTTATCTTTTGCAGGAAACAACTCTGTTTTTTCTGAAATACCGTTTCCATTCGTGTCATTCCATAAAAATAAATATTTGAATTTTTTATCTTTGGCATTGATCCATCCATCTTTGTTTGAATCGTATTCTGCTAATTTTTCAAAACCATTTTTATGCTTTTCAGAATCACCAAAAAGTTGTTCTTTGGAAATTATTTTTCCATTCAGTTTTTCATCATAAACTAAAAAGTAACCTTTTGATTTGGCCTCAACCCAAGATGTTCTGCCACCCGGATTAAGCGGAAAATCTGAAATGTTTGTAAAGTGCGGACGTTCGTCATCGAAGAACACCATCAACGGTGACCACCAACCACCACAAAACCCAGTTTGCCCTGGGAATGCTACTGAAACATCAACAGCGCTATTGTCTGAAGACACTTTAAAATTAGAAACAGATGCTGTGACAGCTCCATTTTTTGCCATGTAAGCCCCACAAGCATATGACGGAATGTGTCCCGAATAACCTACATGACCATAGACGGCCCCTTGATTTGAACAATCCATAACTTCTTGCTTGAAGGAGTATGAATTTAGTTTTGCAGGAGCTACTGGGTTGATAGGCTGACCCTTATTGTTTGGTTTCAGCGCAACAGCTAAAGACATTAAATTGAGTTGAATTGTGTTCCCATAAATACCAGCAAAGCTATCATCTGGTAAATTGTGATACTGAAAATTAACTGTTTCAACAATCGGAATATTGACAAACTTAATACAACTCGTTGGATTAAATGCTGGCGTACATGCTGCGTAACCATCAGCAACACATTTCGCTTTATCAATTGTTTTTCCAGCGTTAACATTATTAGGACAAGTTCCCATTATCATACAAAATATATTATTTTGGTTTCCTACAATAGGACCACCACCCATGCCGAAGCCACCACCACCCATAAATCCACCGCCTCCGTTTTTGGCAGCAATAAAGTGAGGGCAAGCTACTTGATTTGTAATCGGCCCAGGTTTTGTGAATGTCAAATTCCCATTTTTTTGAATTGGACTAATTGTGGCAGCGGTCATCCCTTTGTTCGTTGTAATATTACCCGGGAAAGAAACAAAATAATTAAAATTTTGCCCGCTGACAGTCACATCGAAATTGGCGGTGATTAATGAATTAGGCGATATCGGATTAGTCACTCCACGTAGATTTGTCGGAAAACATGATGTATGCACACGCATTGTCAGCGCTCCACCTGTTGAAACAGTAATGCCTTGTGCTGGTGCTGCTGAATATGAATCATCACCACCAACAAAAATACCTAATGGCATTTCTTCTGCCAAGCTCAGACTTGAATAGATCAGAGTTAAAATAAATAGCACAGTTAAGTTTTTCATAAGATGACCCTTTATTTTTTTATAACTTTATCGATTTTATTAATTTTAAATTGAATAATTTTAGATGAAACAGATTGACGTTGAAATAAAACGTTATCAATTTCATCAGCAATCAAAATACCCTGTTCCCAATTTTTGTCTTTAGCATTGTATGTCGCTTTAAATAATCCGATCGATTTATTAGATTGGGCTAAATAATATTTAATTAATTTAACAGCTTGAATGCGAACTGTGGATACACCACCACCGTAAGCGGGAATCGTTCTTAAAAAATTATCCGCAGTTGTGATTTGCGCTTTTGTTTCTGGATGAATATCCCTGATCAAAATATCATTTAAAGTTAATTTAATTAAACTCGAACTTTGCACTTGCCCTAAAAAAATGGGGCTGACAGGGGCTTCATCCATGTTAATAGCCTTAATCGAAGGTCTGATTCTTGAAGTTGTATCTAGAAATAACAACTGACCTTCAGACCAAAATAGTGGTCGTTGATTCGTAATACGATTATCTTTATTAAGTCCTACAAAGGTCAAAGGTGCAGGGATATTAAAATTATTATTCGATACTCCAATATCGTAAGCTGCCGTTGGATCATAAATTAAAATACCGCCAAGCTTGGTATCTTGAACCAGTAACACAATTTCTTTAACTGCTCCAGCTTTGCTGGCTGATAAAGTTATTTTTCGATCTGGCTCTGTTAAAATCAAATTGACTGGTTTTTCAGGAATGTAATCAAAAAATATCATGCCTGCATCATCTTTGATTAATAAATTATTAAATGAAACATTCCCGGCTTGAATATCAAAAAGAATTTGTTTTTCTCCAGATAAATTTTCAATTTTACCTTGGATTATTTCATCGGCTTTGCGCATTTCTTCATTAATTGTAAACTGAGTGCTCGCAATAATAGCTAAACTGATTGACAACACACCTATGCCGACAATTAATTCTGATATCGTCATTGCTTTTTCATTTAAAATCATTGGTTTTTTTATATTTATCATTTTGCACTCACTAAAAATTTATATTTTTTAACACGAGCACCCCAGTTTTTGTGAGTGATTTTTAATGTGAGTACAAATAAACCTCTGTATTTTTCATAGGGCTGAAGCACATAACCATAACGGCCTTTGCAATCAAGGCATTTATCGACTGTCGTCAGTATGTTTTTATCCCAAGCCATTGCTAGTTTGTTTTCTGCTAAAAGCTCTTCTGCTTTTTCATCTGTGTAATATTCATAATTAGCTTTGAACGTATTCATATTTGATCGAACGTTTTCAATTATTTGTAAAACTTGTTTTTCTGAACTTTCAGCTGTTGAAACCTGCGCTGATATTTTTTTAACTTGCTGTATAGAAGAGTACGAAATCAACATAATTATAGTTAGAAGTGCAAGCGCAACTAATGACTCAATGATCGTGACACCTTTTTGATTAAAAATCATAATTCATTACCTCTTGAATGCTCAAAGATAAAGAATCGATTTAATTTATGTTTACAGATCGTATTTGAATTCCCTGGGACTAGACCACAATCTGGGTCAACAGTTGTCCATCTGAAGGGATCGGCTTTGGCTCTGAGTGAAATCACATTACAATTTTCGCGATTTGAAAAAAACTGCACGGATGGTTTTGGATGCCAAATAGGATTATTTATATTCGTCGCCGATGCTGTACTGCAATCAGTTGCCGCAGCACCGCCAAATAAGGGTTTTAATATACCCATGCTTCTTAATTCATAGGTCGATTGCGGGTGATAAATTGAACTCCAGACAATTCCTGCTTTGAAAGCATCAGGATGAATCTCCACTTTACCGGCAATAATTGTCGCAATAATTCTAAGTGGTAGTGTTCTTGAACTAATAGTAAGTTTATCACAAGCTAAAAAGCCTGTCACAAATGTGGCCGAGCTTGTGATAACACAATGGCCTACTATTGATCTGACTTGAAAAGAAGAATTCATTGGAGTTGTTGCATTTGTATAGTCAAAAGTTAATGTCGCCAAAACAGGATCTTGTCCGACTGTTGCTGTTTCAGGACCTGCGAAATTCCATGATGTCCGTGTTGTGGGTGAAAAATCCACATCATAAGCTGCTGAACCGAAAGCCTGTGATGTCTTTGCGCTTCGTTTTTCTTCGCATAATGCATCTAATTCTGCATAATCAACAGCATTCGTTGCACTCGTTGGAAGAGATGAGACATACGATGGTTTTTCATATTTATCGCTAGATGAGTTTTTTCCAATCATAAAATTTTGAATTAAACCAGAATTATCCTCAAATTTACCGGTGTCATCGTCTCTGTATGTACTTCGTTTTCTGTAATACCCCAGATTCCAACCACGTGTTTCGATGACTATATTAAATTTATCACCTTTATCATCAATGATTGAATCCTCATTGTCGATATCAACATTTAAATTCAGTTTATCTCTTTCTCTTTTATCTTTACTGTTATATGAGTTGTTAATATACATTTTTATCTTGCCGGGATTTGATGCCATATTGCTCGCATCATTTTTGGCATCTACATACTCTTGTTTTTTTGCTTTTAAAGCAGAAATTTCTTTTTGCTTATCTGATTTTTTCTTGTTTGCATCGTCTATTTGTTCTTGAGTCGGAGTCCCTAGTAGTAAACTTTCTAGATCCGCAATTATTTTATTAAGCTCATTATTTTTTATAGAAATTTGTTTATCAACATTTGCAATTTTTTGATCTAATGAGTCCACATAGCCTGAAGAGTTGTTAATTTTTAATTCTACGTACTCATCACTTGATGCGTCTTTATAATCCGTAGACATATCAAAAGCGACTCTTTTTATTGTATTTGAAGAAACTAAACTAACCGTTGTCGTCAGTAATGTTCCGTAGTTAGGGGTGGATTTACGATAAAATCTGTAAGGATCATTGTTGTTACCAGATTTACTCCATCCATTTTTGCTGCTGGCGCTATCTTCTAGTTCATCGCCTTGATAGGTAAATTCGTCGCCGTTACTTAAAACCATTTGGTATTGACTTTTTATACTTGAACCTGTTGTGTTAAATTTTTTAGTATCAATCGTCATGACATTTTTAAAAACTATTTCATTGTTAACGTTTTTTTGTGATCTTTGTAAACATTGTTTCATCAAAGCATAATCTGCTGTGACTGAGTTAGCCACTTTACCAAAAACACTTAAACCTTTATCTAGACCACCATCATTTTCTACACCTTTTAAAAACCCGCCGAAACCTTCGCCACTTCCCACCCAGTACTGATCATCTGCTGCCCCGGTCGTAGCCGGTTTATATAAAACACCATTTTTAAATATAGCGCCATTTCCCATATAAACTTTATCGGCAAAAGTCACTGGGGTAAAATAACTTTTCGCAGTTGAATAAGGTAAATGGATATTTTCATTCACGTAAACAGGACTTAAAAATGTAAGGCCTTTATAGCTTTTTGCTAAATCAGCTCCAGTTATAAATTGATTAAAGGCCGAATCACCAACAGCCAATGCGTCTGAATGCGTTTTGTCTAGTCTTAAATCTTTTGTCATCAATAAAGCATACGAGCCCAATTCACGTGGGTGCACTGAAACTTTGGATGTTAAAGTAAATCGGCTTTGATTCCACTTCGTTAAAGCACCCGCTTTAAGGCCCACAAATGAGACTTTGATATTTAAATAAACTTCGGATCCATATCTTGGTAAAACAAACTGCGATCGCGTTCAATTTTGACTTCGACACCAGTTGCTATATCATTAAAGACCTGCTGGCTAAAAATAATATATAGCGGATGAGCTACAGACACATCCGTTAAACCAATTGTCTGGGTAATACTATCTAACAATGCGTCTTCAGGTTTTGTAATATCTTTAATTGCGCCAGACTCAATCATGGCTTTAATATAATTAAGTTGATCAACACTCATGATTAATCGTTCTGTTGAAGCAGGATGTTTAAGATCGCAATTGGCATCTTGCATAAAAACAGAGTCAAAACAGTATTGTTGTTTCAAACCGAAAATGACAAAATCCATCGTGCTATTCAAAGCCAAACGCAAATCCAAATCATTTTTGACAGAAATAACCTTTTTCTTATAATCGACGACACTTTGTATAATTGTAGAATATGCTACAAAAATAATAGCCATAGCTAACATTACAGCTATTATAGCGTTACCTTTTTTATTTGAATTGGCGCTAGCATTGAGCATTGACGCACGTACATTAATAAGTGGCTTCATGCACATTTTATCGGTTGAAAACAAACTAGACTTTAGTTTAGTGTTTGAGTATTATTTTTAGTGTATTGTTTTAACACACTTCATGTATCTAAAGGAGAATTTTATGGCTCAAGTGACTTTTAAAGGACAACCCGTTCAAACAACTGGCGACTTACCAAAAGTCGGACAGACTGTTTCTTTCAATCAACTTGTAAAGAGTGATTTATCAGAAGCGACTCTTTCTTCTTACGCTGATAAATATAAAGTTTTAAATATTTTCCCAAGCATTGATACAGCCACATGTGCCACATCAGTTCGTAAATTTAACCAGGAAGCCGCTGCTTTAAAAAGCACTGTTGTTTTAAATATCTCCGCCGATCTACCGTTTGCGATTTCTCGTTTTTGCGGTGCTGAAGGCATCAAAAATTGTGAATCACTTTCAACATTCAGAAGTGATTTTGGACAAAAATGGGGTCTGACTCTTAAAGAATCTCCACTAGCTGGTTTGCTGGCTCGCGCTGTTTTTGTGATCGCTCCTGATAACAAAGTTTTACATGCAGAATTGGTTGCTGAAATTGCCTCAGAACCTAATTACGATGCGGTTTTGCGGGCTGTTCGCTAAGCTGAAATCGTAATCTAAATTCACATCAATTTGTCTGACATTTAAACACTATTTGTAGGATTAAAGTCCAACCATAGGAAGCCGATCAGCTTCCTATGCAAACAAATACACAAAGCTCATTTTACAAATGCTTTTTATTTATAGTTTTAACTTTCACAGTTGTTTTTTCTTTGGATTCATTCGCTTTGGGAAGTAAACGTCCTCCAGCTGAACCGCCTAAACCATCGCAACCCAGTCAGCCAGCACCGCCAGTGACACCACCACCAACTGGTGGAACAGATTATACTCATAATTTAAAAAATGTAATTCCTCTTTGGGAAAACCACACCAGCCAAGGTAAAGCTTGGACTGAGTTCGTGAATCGTGAATTAGATCTGAATGGTCAAAATTTATTGGATGTTATTCCTGCAGATCAAAATTTATTTTGTGCAAATTATTCAAATCTTAGTGAACAGCAACGAAAAGCCTACTGGGTATTTTTGATTTCATCGATGGTTCGTTTTGAAAGTAATTTTAATCCATCAGCTTCTTACACAGAAGGCTTTGATGACGCTCAAGGAAACGCCGTAGTCAGTCGTGGGCTATTACAACTTTCAATTGAAAGTGGTAATTCGTACGGGTGTCAGTTTAAATCAGCACAAGAAGTCCATGATCCACTGAAAAACCTAAGCTGTGGTGTGAAAATACTAGATCGTTGGTTAAGCCGTGACGGTCGTATAGCTGGCAAAGTCGATTCAAAGTGGCGCGGTGGTGCACGATATTGGTCTGTGCTGCGTGAAGGCGATAAAACGTCATACAAATCAATTTTAAGCTGGAGTCAAAACCTATCTATCTGTAAAAAGTAGGTTATGACGACAAAAGAAAATCCAAACGCATTTAAGCATCAATTAAATAATGATGTCGTTAAAAAAATGGCCAAAGCCATTTCTGTGCAAACAAAAAAATTTGATTCTGCCAAATTTATTCAGCTTCATAAAGATATTCATACACTTGAATTAAAAGCTCGCGTGCGTTTAATCAGTGATTCCTTGGCTAAGTGTTTACCAGCAAATTATCCCAAAGCATTAAAAATAATTTTAGCAACATGTCAAAATCCTAACCTCACGGGGTTTGAATTTTGGCCTTACACTGAATTTATTCAAACTTATGGTCTTGAACATTTTAAAATATCTATGGATGCACTTTCGAAACTGACTGTGCTTTTTACCGCTGAATTCGCAGTACGCCCTTTCTTTATTGAACACGAAAAAGAAACTTATGCCTATTTGCTAAATCTGACTGCCAATAAGAATGTGCATTTAAGACGCTGGGCCAGCGAAGGCAGTAGACCACTATTGCCCTGGGGACTTAAACTGCAAAATGCTGTTAAAAATCCAAAAAGTGGTTTGCAAATTTTAGAAAAATTAAAATTTGATCAAGAACTTTATGTTCGAAAAAGTGTTGCTAATCATCTCAATGATATTTCAAAATCTCATCCTGATCTAGTCGTTGAAACATTGAACAGCTGGTTTAGGACGTCTCCTAAACAACATAAAGAATCTATCCTTTGGATCCAGCACCAAGCCTTGAGATCACTAATCAAAAAAGGTTATACACCAGCTTTAAAATCTATTGGCTATGGCGAAACTCCAAAAATTCTAATTCCACATATTTCTTTAAACCAAGCGACATTTAAAATCGGCGAAACTTTGCACTTTAAATTCAGTGTTCAGTCTAAATCTTTAAAAACACAAAATTTAGTGATTGATTACAGCGTACACTTTAAAAAAAATAATGGCAGAAATTCTGAAAAAGTATTTAAACTTAAAAAAATAAGCTTAAAACCTAAAGAGAATATTAATATTGAAAAAAAACATAGCTTAAGACAGATCACTACCCGCGTTTTTTATGCGGGTGAGCATTTTATAGAAATACAAATTAGCGGAAAAAAATGGATTAAAAAATCTTGGGCTTTAACTGTTTAATTTATGAGGGGTTAGTCAATGATCGAAACCCAAGTGTTAAAAACACCTTGGCTACGCACAAGACGATTAAAAATGAATCCATTGTCAGCGTGAAGTCTTACACAACCATGAGACGCTGGTGTTCCTAATTTAGAAAAATTACCAACAGTTGTTCCGTGAATAGCATAGCCGCTATAAATAAAAACTGCATAAGGCATATTACCTAAACCTTTGTAGTCACCACCTGGACTCGCTTTTGAAGAATATTTATCGTAAATACGTCCGTTTGGTTTACCTTCAAAATTTGGTGTTTTTGAGTTTTTGACTCCAGTTGAAACTAACCAAGTGTGAACTAAGCTACCGTTAATGTAGACATACATTTTTTGTTCACTTTTGCGAATTTGAACATAAAGCGGACAATCAAATTTTTGACAATCTGCTGCTTCTAGAAATGATGGCAACGCAAACGGAGACTTACCTGTTTGTTCAATATAGTTTTTATCCATTTGTTCTAAAATTTGATCGATATTTGGATCAAGTGGATTTAATTCATCCATAATATTTTGTTCAATTGTTGATTCAATAGTTGCAGCAAATGAACCAACTGAAATAAAAGATAAAATGGCTGCGATAACGATTTTTAAAATTAAATTTTTCATAATGCCTCTAATGAATAAAGTTACTGAGCCCACTCATAGAAAAGAATAGGTCAAAGATCAATCAGTTTTTATTTTAGGTTGCAAGTAGCTGGCCAATTATTCCGATTTCAATAAATAGATGAAGTCATCTTTTGATAGTGAATAATTGCTTTCTTTAGATACTGCCTCAATAGATTCATCATCCGCATCAAAAAGTCGATCAAAAGCTGTTTGTTTTTTGATTTTAAGGTTTGCAATTTTTTCTTCTAATGAACCTTCAATGAGTAAATTATAGACCTTAA
>JAYSQO010000054.1:0-12105 GCA_043721535.1 Bdellovibrio sp.
AAAGAAAAAAATAAAACGACTGTCGAAATTGATGCATACATCAATCCCCACAGAATTTCGGCTTTCGCGAATTTTAATCGGGCCCTGATTTCATTTTCGCGAACATCGGAAACTTCTTTCTGAACACTTTTTTCCCAAGAAAAATATTTAACAACACGAATTGCATTTAAAATCTGAGTCATTAGTGTGACCCGTGAGTCACGGTAAGACATCATTTGATGTTCAAGCTTGGTAAAAGTTTTTGCTAAGTGTTGTGTCAGTGGAACTAAAATCGCCATCACGATAATTGCCACAATGGCGGACCAGCCTAAATAATAAAATAACAAAATCGAACATCCTGTTAATAGCACAACAGCATTGGCTAAATCGATTGTTGTCATTGCCGATTCACCTAGTGTGTCGGCATCGGTACTCATGAAATTAACAACATCGCCCACTTGATATTTTTGTTTCGCAGTCGAAGATAGTTTAAGCGCTTGTGAAAATATTTTTTTATTCACCACATTCACTGAACGTTGAAAGAAATTAAGCGTATGATAAAAATAATGCTGAATAGCTAAACATTGACCTGCACTGACCACACCAAATGAAAAAGCGTAGATAAGTAAAATCTGAATATCAGTTCCGTTTTGTAAACCAGTAATAAATTCATGAATCAAAATAGGTACTGAAAAAGATAAACTGCTTCCTAAAATTTGAAAGGCTATCGTTTTAAAAAAAATAGATTTACTGTATCTGAATAAACTTTTATAAAGACTTTTTGATGTCGACCAATCGATGTCGTTTTGTAATGCGTCTTCAAGATAAGGGCTTAAATGTTCTGGCAATTTAAGGCGATCATCAGACGTTACCAAACGCGTCTGACCAATATCAATAACTGATGAAGCTTGCGAGAAGATTATTTTACGAAATAGCATCTGACGAGAATGTCAGCTGTTATAAACCTTGGTCAATATCTGATTTGTTGTTTAACTTCACTGCGCAAGAAAGACCTGGAGAAAGAGCTTTTAGCGACATATTTGGGTTTTGAACCACACGACTTTGAAGTTTCACAAAAATAGGTTCACGAATAGCTAAGTGATTGTCTTGCAACACGCATTGACGAGCAATTCTTTCAGTCATGTTAAACGCGATTGGCGCTTTCACATTAGCTGTCATTTGCGTTGGATCGTCAGGGATTGTGATAATATTCATGAATGAAGGTTTTTGATCACCTTTGATTTTAAGAAGTTCAATTTCATTTTTAGATAAATTAACTGAATAGTAATGGCCAAAAATTTCAGGTTCTAAAACTGGAAATGCTACTGAAGGTAATTCGCAACTTTGTAACCAAGCAAAAATATCGTCGTTTGGATCATCAAGTAATACGAACTGACGTAAGTCTTGAAAACCAAGCATGCCTTCTGGAAAGGTAATGATGTCTTCATTTTGTAACTGTATCTGTCCGAATCTAGTCGTATTAATAACCACGCGACATCCCCCCTGCTAACTTTTAAGACAATCGAACTATTTCAACCGGTTAGTCAAATAGTGTCCTTAAAAGCTGTGGGCATCAATTTTTTTATGCTTATAACGCTGTAGGTTATTAATTTCCTTAAAAAACTGACTTTTCTAAATTTTATTCAGGCTTTAGTAATTTAGAGATATTTTTAACTTTATCTTTGCTGACTTGAATAGATTGTTGATTTTGATCTTGAATAGCTAAGTAAACTTCTTCGCGATGAATCTTAGTATCTTTAGGCGCCTCTATACCTAATCTGACTTGTTTACCTTTGATTTGAACCACACGAATTTTTATGTGGTCATCAATGGCGATGCTTTCTCCTAACTTCCTTGTAAGTACGAGCATGTAAAGACTCCTGTCTAATAACAAGCGCATTTGTGCGCTATAAACCTCTATCGGTTAATCACTGAAAAAAGTTTAATTAGTTGGACTATCGTAGGAAGTCAAGCAAGCTTTGACTCATGAATTTGGTCGAAGTCTGTAATGTCGCTTCTAAAGTCTGGTTTGATTTCGTTAAATCTGTCATGACCTTAAATACATCGGCGTCTTCAATTTGTGAATTGTACGCTTTGTTGTCTATTATGCTTCGTTGAATGCCCTCGTTATTGGCATTTAATTGATTAACACGGCCACCAATCTCTGCTCTAGCTAAGTTCACTTGGTTCAGCGCTTCGTCTAAAGAATCTAAAGATTGTTGAATACCCATTTTGTCATCAGCTCTTAATGAAGCTTCAAGTCCCGATACGGCCTGGAAAATATTAACACCACGGATTCCTGAAACAGGATCACTTTCAGCTGCAGCTGTGCCGCCAACACGCTGAACACCACCAAGGCTAGCTGGCGCACGCGTTTCAAGACTATTTTCCTGAGAATTTTCTTTTTCAAATTCTTTTTCGATCTGGCTTAATTTATGAGACTGAAGTTCTTCCACAGTTTGCGGAATTTTCATATCGCGGTTTACAGCTCCGCCGTAAGTTAAATCTTGTCCTAAGAAAACTTGTGAGCCAACTAAATTAATCGGTAAAAATTGTCCTGTTAAACTTTGAACTTGAATCTGTCCGTCATCGCCAGAGTATTTCCCAGCTGTATCAAACGGAGCTTGGGTTGTTTTATAACCTGAAAATATAAATCGATCGCCAAAACGGCGATTACTCATTTCAATAATTGATCCGTAAATTTGTTCGATTTCAGATGCAATCATTTCACGTGGTAACCCACCGTTTGTGTCATTTGCTGCTTGGATCGCTAATTCTTTAGCGCGAACGACGGCTTCAGTAAGCTGCGACAGTGTGGCTTCTGTTGTTTCTAGAAAAGATTTTCCATAAAAAATATTTTTATCGATTTGTTCTAAAGTTTTGTTTTCAGTTCTGTTTTGTAAAATTTTTGCTGTGCCGGTTGGATCATCTGATGGTTTAGTCACTTGTTTCAAACTAGCTGCTTGATTCTGCAAAGTCGAAAGCTCTGACCTATTTTTATTCAGGTTATTGATAACTTGGGTTTGTAGCATTTTATCAGAGACTCTCATCAGCTACTTCCTACATTCTTTTCAGGCTAAGAATTGTATCGAACATTTCATCAGCAGTTCGAATAACACGTGCTGAGGCTTCAAATGATTTTTGATACTCAATCATTTTAGCTGCTTCTTCATCCATACTGACGCCACTTAAACTTTCACGAATATTTTTTAGTTGATCTAAAGTATTTCTTTGAGTGTCTAATGTGCTATTCGCCCGTTGAGTAAGAACACCAATTTCACTGACCTTTGCATTATAAAAATTATCAAAACTGTATTTTCCTTCTTGCATTAAAGGCTGCGACTGTAAACTGTGAATTAAATTAGCTACTGTATTATCACCAGGTGCATTGGCTTTTGCTGCAGCTGCGATACGGCTGACATCATTTGTGATGTCTTGATTCACTTTCATATTTTCAATTGAAAATGGTTGGCCTTTATCACTTAATTCGAAGAAGTTTAAACCCGTACGATTGTAACGGTCATAACCTTCTGAATGCGCGCGATTGACCTCGCTAGAAATATTGTAAGCTAATTCTTCAAGACTATTTCTTAAATCAGTAGTGACTGTGTCTCTGATTTCGATAGAGGCACCGATTTTACCACGCTTAAACTGATCCGTGATATCAATCTGTGTTCCACCTTTGCTCATTTCACACATGATTTGGGTTTTGCCCATTTCAGTTTCACCAGTTTTTAATTCAGTAAAAGTTGTACCGGCCACAAGAATCGCTGTGCGCCCGGCAGTCACATTAATCATGCCTGTCTTTGGGTCTTCAGCATAATTCACATCAATTTTTTCTGATAATTTTTTAATCAATTTATCACGGTGATCACGTTCGTCATTAGCGCTTTCAGTTCCGTTGATTTCGATTTGTTGAATTTTTTCATTCATCATCGCTAGTTCTTTAGCTAAACCGTTTACTTCAACAATGTTGAATTCTACATTTTTATTCATATCCGATGTCACATCATCAATTTGTTTTCGAGAATCCTGAAAAACTTTAATGAGTGAAGAACCTGCTTCACGCACTTGAGTTCTTGCGACAGCGCTTTCAGGATTATTAGCTAATTCACGAAATGAATTAAAAAACCCACTGATTGAATCATTAAGACCCTTAACATTTTGTTCGTTCACAACAGCTTCTAATCGTGCTAAGCCTTGTGAAGCTTGTTCTGTGTGTGCAAATGAAGAATTTTCTTTTTCTAATTGTTTCTCTAGCCATGGATTATTAACACGAGTAATTCCGGCAAGCTTTGCGCCAGTTCCTAAACGATAACGACCTTCATCAATTGCAGGATTAGTTTTCATGTCGACGCGCTGTCTAGAATAACCTTCAGTGGATTTATTGGCGATATTATGAGACGTCGTTTGCAAAGCCGTTTGGCTTAGCAACATACTTCTTTTTCCCATATCCAGCATTCCGTGAATTTTGGCCATCCTGTGCCCCTTCAAAACATTTTAACAATCCGTGTTTAATGCCCGTCTTTTTAAAGACCTATTATAACTAAAAAATAACTAAGCTTCTTTTTTAACAAGATGACCTGAAGATTCAGCACCTTGTATGTATTTTCCTTTTTTCTGATAAGTTTTTTTACCCATCAAATGCTCTTTAAAATTTTCTAAAGCTGACGAAACTGTTGTTAATGCTGATTGTGCGTAAATTGCATTACCAGAATTCAAACCGCTTAATCTTTTAATAATAATTTCTAAAGTTGAATGAAGATTTCTTAAGCGATCACCTTCGGGCCCACCCATTTTCTGAGCTAAGTCTAACAGTCGCTGTTGAGCCACATCAGAACGAACTGCGTGGGCCAAATCAGCCGCAAAACTAACACGGTGATTATCTAATAATTTAATTTTAATTGTTAATTCTTCTTTAAGAAGATTGTTTTCATTCAATTTATCTAGATCTGCTAAAAGTAAGAAATCTTTTTCTTTACGAACGCAGTCCAATAACAATCTGTAGTGTTTAAGTAATTCATCTAAATTTGCTGTTAGCTTATCATAAGCTATTTTTTTTATATCGACAGAATCCATCGTCGCATCCTTTTGTTTTATTCGTTAGACGTTTTTCCTGCTGCTAACAAATGCTCATCAACCATTCTTTCAGCAATGGCTTTTGAATCAATTTTGTATTTACCTTCATCAATTAGTTTTTGAAATTTTTCAACTTTAGCTTGGTCGAAATCATTGGCTGACATAGCTATTTCTTTAGCTCTCTGAGTATCCTGAGCCCGTGTTGATAAATCAACTTTAGCTGAATCACCAGATGAACTTGTAAACGGTAAACCCACAGCAGATGATTTTTCTGAACCTGACGAATCAATCGCTGATTTTTGTTTTGTTTTAACAGATTTATCAGTCCGCGATGCATCTGTTAAATTTAAATTCTGACCAACTTTATTATGAGTAATTTTCATCTGGATCTCCTTAACCAACACTTTACGTTGTGTGGATTATTCTATTATTGTATCATAACGACACAGACTGACCAAATCATTCTGATACAGAAGATTTGACTGTCCATACCAAAGGACTACTACTCTGAGCTAGACCTAAGGATTGACCCGACTCTATTTTGTCTCCGGGTGACAAATGTCGTGTCTGTTCAGAGGGTGCACCTTGTGTCAAAATGAGACTTTCAAGACCATTATCGTGTTTAATCTCATATGAGGTCCGATCACCTTCCATACTCTTTTTATTTTGCAAAGTACCGGCCCAAGGATTTTGAACTGCAATTAACCCTTCATCTGTTTTTTCCGGAGTTAACATCAAACTGACATCTTTATCTGTTTTCATTTCTTTGATGTGAATTTTTCGATCTAATGGCAATGGCCCTTTTGGCGCATCGTCTTTAGATTTTAAACCTAATTGCGGACCAAATTTTTCAGTAAGCTGCTGATAAATCATATCTGAAATCCCAAAACCACCGCGTTTATTCCATTCTGTACTGTATTGATCATCTAATTGTTCGCGAAATATTTTTTCTGCATGGTTAGCTTTCATGAAATCACTTTCCTGCACAGTGGATCTCATGTGTCTCATCATTTCTTTCATGAAATATTTTTCATATTCATTAGCGACTTCGCGAACTTTTTCATCAGCAGCTTTGGGATCAAGATTTTTGTGGTTCAAAGAACCAACATTTTTTTGATCCTTAAGCGCAATCCCTTTCGGAGTGTCTAATTGCAAAATAGCTGTTTGAGTGCTGAGTTTTGCAATATCGCTCATTAATAAGTCTCCAGTTCACCGTGAAGGGCGCCGGCCGCCTTAATCGATTGTAATATCGCAATTAAATCTTTAGGCGACACGCCTAATTTATTAAGTGCTTGCACTAAATCACCCACATTTGCACCAGTATCTAATAAGGCCACTTTATCATCAACCGGAGTTGATTTTTTTGTTTTTTCATCAACAACTTTCAAAGTGATGCTGCCGTGACTTAAACCTACTTTTGAAATTTTAACTTTTTCACCGATAACAATTGTACCGGTTTTTTCGTTGATCACGACGCGCGCTTTTTGATCAGGGTTAACTTCAATGGCTTCAATTGTAGCCATCAATTCAACACCTTTGTTTTCATAATTCGGCGGCGTAATAATATCAATTGTTCCTGCATCTTTAGCAGAAGCATACTGACCACCTAATTCTCTGTTTAATGTTAAGATTGTGCGTGCTGCTGTGGTGAAGTCAGGATTATGCAATGTCATTCTAAACATTTTTCGCGAAGAAAAATCAGCTTGAATATCACGTTCGATCATCGCACCGTTGATGACTCGGCCAACAGTTGTGTGCATATCTTTACCGTCACCTAAAACTGAAACGGCTCCTTGTGCAACCGCAAAAATTTGATCATTCCCTGCGCGAAGTGGTGTTTGTAGTAATGTTCCACCCAGTAGTGATGCTGAATCTCCGACAGCGCTGACTGTGATATCTAACGGATTACCAGCTTTTGCAAACGGAGGTAACTGCGCTGTCACTATAACAGCAGCCACATTTTTACTCGTTAATTGTGCTTGATCTAATTTCACACCTAATTTTTCAATAAGTCGTGCAAATGATTTACTGGTAAATTCAGCTTGAGTATCACCCGTCCCTTTAAGACCGACAACTAATCCATAGCCGATCAATTGGTTTTCACGAACACCGCGAATACTGGCGATGTCTTTTAGTCGGGCTGCATCTGCAACAGCTGATAATAAAATAATGAATGAGTAAATAATGAAAAGATGTTTCATATTACTGGCCCTTCTTCATGTGAATAATATCATACTGTGAATCGTATAATTTTTCTGAACTAATAAGTTGATCGTTGTAGTCATCGCCACGAACAATACCTGTTGCAATAACTTTATACGGTCTGCTTTTAATCGTTAAATACTGTTGACCTGATACACGGTACTGACCGTCAGGTAATTTTTCAGTGATTCGCATTGGAATACTTTCAACTTCTTTAAGATCAATTTTTTCTTCTTTAGGTTTTTCAGCAACTGGTTTGGCAGTGGCCACAGCGGCTGGTTTTCTTTCAGCAACACGCTGTTCAGCCATTAACTGTGCTGCAGCTTCGTTATTGGCTTCGCCTTTTGCAACGATAGCATTTTTTTCTTTAGCGATTTCAGCTAAACGGAGTACTTCGGCTTCGTCTTTTTTCTTTTTTTCTTCGGCTTGTTTTTTTTGCTCTTCTAAATCGTTCAATAAATCTTTAATTGTATCTGCTTTCATTTGGACTTGTTTCATAGCAGAACCTTCAACTTTGACAGTTGTTGGATCACCTTCTTTACGGTTTTTGTTTTGTGCAAACAAATAACTTGTTTGACCTTCCATGACCCATAAAGACCCCGCACCTGAATGTAGTTCAGACTCTTCTTCCATAATTTCACGAGTCATTCTTCTGTAATCACGATCAGAAGGCGGCGCATGATTTGTTACATCAGAGTATTTAGTCAATGGCTCTTGATCAATCTCTTCTTTAACTACTTCAGTTTCTGTTTTTGGGTTTAACCAATCACTGATTGTTGCGCAACCAGATGAAAACACGATCAAAGACAATAGTAAATATTTCATATAAATCCTCGCTTATTCAATTTCTACTAAACCACGATCAACTATTCTTGCTGCAAACATTCTTTGTGAATCTAAGTTTTTAACCCGAATCACGTCGCCGATAGCGCCCGCTTCTTCAGCTTGTGCAGAAATCGTAATTTGTAATGACTGTTGACCAAATAACGCTTTAACCATTTGGCCTTTTTTCATAACTTGTTCTTTTTTTAAATCACGATCAGATAACAACTGACCAGCATTTAAAAAACGACTAGCTTGTAAACCAATCACTTGGCTTTTATCTGTCAGAATATCAGACCTATTAATTAATCTTTTTTCTTCAGTGATCATAGATGCTGTAATGACATCACCGACCTTAAGTGGTCGATTCAAAATAGGCGCCACTGCATATTTTTTAACTTCTACAACAACCCAACCTTTTTTGTCTGAATGAGTTGTTGAAAACACTGGGACCATAACACTTGCTTTATTAAAATCGATATTTAAATCTAAATCCCAATCAGCAGTCATGACTTGTGGAACAGAATTAATTAACAATGTGTACTCGCAAGAATAGCATTTCATCATTAAGTGATTTTTTATTTTTCTTTCGACTTCCATTCTGGAGACATTTGATTGTGATCGTAAAAGCTTAATTTCAGTTGGTAGTCTATATTTTGAATCAATATTTCTTAAATTTTTAATTAGATCAGATTTAGAAATATATTTTGTGCTTTGATCACCTAATTGAATATTTTTAAGTTCTATCACTGTTTCTTCGGAAAGATGTCTGCTTTCAACTAAATCGTAAGCTGTAATTCTTTTTCGAGGAGAAACTTCGATAGCAGATGAAAGAATAATCTCTGGTTTATATTCTGACTGCGCAAAGCTGACTGTTGTCATTATTAAAGTCACTAAAAATAAAAAAGTCTTAACAAAAATTTTCATATTATTTCACATTCACCGCTGTTTGTAGCATTTGATCTGAAGTCTGAATCACTTTAGAATTTGTTTCGTAGGCCCGTTGCGCACTGATCATATTAATCATTTCATCAACGATATTTACATTACTTGTTTCAAGCTGACCTTGCGAAATATAGCCAGTTCCTAGTGTTCCGGGACGTGCTGTTGTGGCTTGTCCGCTAGCTGGCGATGGCACATATAAATTCTTACCCACACTTTTTAAACCGGCCGGATTAATAAAATTAGCAATTTCAAGCTGACCTAAAACTTCAGGTGTTGCATCTTTATTATGGATACATTTGACTTCACCATTTGGCAGAATTTCAACAATCATTGCCGTTTCAGGAATAGTGATTTCAGGGATTAAAATATTTCCATTTTTATCAGCTAATTTTCCGCTTGGATCTTTTTTAAAAGCGCCGTCGCGTGTGTAAGATATTTCACCATCTTGCGTACGCACTTGAAAAAATCCTGCGCCTTCGATTTGCATATCTAAAGGATTATTAGTCACTTGAGCTTGACCATCAGTAAAATCTTTTTGTGTTGCCGCTGTTCTAACACCTAATCCAGTTTGCACTCCAGTCGGGCTAACAGATTGTAAGCCTGACGCTTGACCAGGATCCTTTAAATTACTGTAAACAAGATCTTCAAATTCAGCTCGGGATTTTTTAAAACCCACAGTGTTTACGTTGGCAATATTATTGGCCACAACATCCATATTACTTTGTTGTGCGACCATTCCTGTTGCAGCTGTATTTAGACTTTTAAACATATAAACCCCTTATTAAAAAATTATAACTAAAAAATAACTAACCTTTAGTGTTTCCGACTTGATTGATTAACTTGTCAGCCATGTTGTCGTAAGCTGACATTGCTTTTTGTGTTCCTTCAAACACACGTTGAGCCATAATCATGTCTGTCATTTCCTGAATGATATTCACATTACTTGTTTCAAGAAAACCTTGTTTTAAACTTGGATTTTTAAGCGTCACTACTTCAGGGTTTAAATTTTCTTTAAAACCAAAATAATTGTTTCCTACTTTTTGTAATGATTCAGGATTCATAACATTCACTAAAGATAATTTACCGATCTTTTTTTCGCCTTCTAGAACTTCGCCAGCTTCAGAAATTGTCATTGTTGATTGACCTGTAAATTTAACTATCCGATTTTCAGAATCTTCTGCCAATGTACCGTCTTCTGATTCGCCAGCTTCTAGTAGCACCGGATAGCCGTCTTTAGTCACAAGCTGTCCGTTGGCATCAACTGTGAAATTTCCGGCTCTTGTTAGTTTTATCCCCGCCGGTGTTGAAACTTCGAAAAATCCTGCACCGTCGATGGCGACGTCTAATTTGCCACCAGTTGATCTCAAACTTCCTTGTTCAAAATTAGTAAATGTTCCTGCTGCGTCGACAAAACTTTTGTCTCCGCCATTGGTTTGATAAAAGCTATCGATTGAAGCTGGAACTTTCGGAACTTGAATAACGCCTTGTTCTTTTTCCAAGGCTGTCAGGTACTCTTGAAATGTTTGGGTATCCTTTTTAAAACCAGTCGTATTCACATTTGCGATATTATTCGCAATCGTATCCAACTTTAAAGACTGGGCTAAAGCCCCGCTTAATGCTGTGTAGACTCCTTTTAAACTCAAGAGAACCTCCTGTTTTGCTTCATGAACACTATCAATTAGAAACAAAAAGCAAGGACGAGGCCAAATATTTTGTCGTTTAAACACTTCGACCAAAGTCTCATAAGACAGGTTAAGACCTCATAGGATTCGCTTATAAATAGTTTGAAAAACCAGACTAGGTGTTAGTCTAGGAAAAATCGTCATCGTTTTGTCATTAATAAAAGCTCGACTGTCAAAAATGCACTCTCGACCTTTTTGGTGTTTATTGAAATAATAAAAAGAATGTACCTACGATTGTCTTTTACTTTTTTAATTATTTTTATTTCGGGATTTTTTTCGCAGGCCGTTCCTATTCAAAGAAGTAAAAATAATTTTATTTCTCAAACTATAAATAGCCAACTGACATTAAAAGAAAAATTAAAACTTCTTGATCAAAAACAAACTGGCCAAACTGATCATTTTATTTTTGATTTACCAGTGACTTACAATCATAAAGTTAGCTACTGGATTTCTTATTTTCAAATTAAAGGTAAAAAGTTTTTTCGTGACTGGCTTGAAAAATCATCGAAATACATGCCCTACATTCAAGCCGAACTTAAAAAAGCAGGTTTACCTGGTGATTTAGGCTATATGGTGATGATCGAAAGCGGATTTTCTGCAACAGCAGTCAGTACAGCAGAAGCAGTTGGTCCGTGGCAGTTTATTCGATCGACTGGTAAGTCCTATGGATTAAATCAAAGTTTTTGGTTAGATGAACGCCGTGATCTAGAAAAAAGTACGCAAGCGGCCATTAAATATCTTAAAGATTTACATAAAGAATTTGGATCATGGTACCTCGTAGCCGCTAGCTACAACATGGGTGAAAATGGTTTGCGCCGACAGATTAAAAAACATCAAACAAAAGACTATTGGGAACTAGTACGTCGCGGGGTTTTGCCAATCGAAACACAAGAATATGTTCCAAAAATTTTAGCGGCATTAATGATCGCAAAAGCACCTAACTTATATGGATTTAGAAATCTAAATCATGAATTTCCGTCTAAATACGAATACATTAAAGCCCCGTCAGGAACCGATCTTGATTTATTGGCTGATCACATCAGCATCACTAGAAAATCAATTCGTGATATTAACGCGGAACTTTTATTAGGTTACGTTCCACGCCAAGTCCAATACCACTGGATTAGAATCCCTGTTGGATCACTCAGTGTGGCACAAAACTTTTTTCGTGAACAAAATAAAAAATTTGCTTTAGACTGATTCTATGTTGATTGTACAAAAATACGGTGGCGCCACATTAGAAACTCCTGAAAAAATTAAAAATATAGCTGCCAATATTGCCAATCTTAAAAAAAATAATAATCAAATTGTTGCAGTCGTCAGTGCTATGGGGCAAACCACTAATCAGTTGATCCAACTGGCACAACAGGTTTCTAAGAAACCACAGCTACGTGAA
>JAYSQO010000055.1:0-1878 GCA_043721535.1 Bdellovibrio sp.
CAACTAGAGCTTCAAAATGTTTCATTGCAGTCAAAAAAAGATGCTCCATCAAAACTGACTAGTGATTTGATTCGATTACAGATAAACCCATTTGATTTAATCATCGGACAAATCAGTTTATCGTACATTGAAATCAATCGACTGAATGGTGAAATAAGATCTGAACTTTTTAAAACCAACGAAAAATCTAATAAAGAAATTGATCTCACTCAACTTTTTAAATTTTTACCAGAATTACCTTTAAAAAAAGTCATTCTTAGGGATTCAAATATTCTCTACAAGGATGTTGACCTCAAAATGCAAATATTATTTCAGTCCCCCTGGGTGATTGTATCACAAAATCAAAAATCGCTAAATTTACAATCAAAAAAGCTAGGTCTTGATTTTGAAAGTGAACAGCATCAGTACAGCTTGCAATCTGTTATAGATCTTAATTTGCAAAAAAATGCATTTACACTGAAAGAATTAACAATAAAAACTGAATCTTCATCTGTTCGATTGCAAGCCCAATCGACTTCACTTAAAAGCATTCTCACAAACCCACAGTTTGTTGCAAAAGCTACTGGCCTGTTACTCATCAACGATATTAAACCTTTTCTTCCTTTATTTGTTAATACTGAAAAAAGAATTCCACAACTGAGTGGTAAAATAAAATTTAATGGTGAACTTAAATCAACAGGTCTCAATAAAAATTCAGGTCAAATGACTTTAGAAACAGAAACTACTCAAATTGATTATATCAAGCTGGGTAATGCCACTATACAAACACAAATTAATAATAACGATCTGAAAATTAATCAGGTCCTCATTGATCACCCATCAGGCCAAGCGCAGCTGACAAACTTAGAACTTTCGCAAACTGCGCCCTACCAGTTTAAAACCACGGTTCAGTTAAAGTCGTTTAATGCGACTCAACTTTTTAAATCAATTGATCTGAACGTTCCGGTGCATTTTTTAGCCTTTGGCAATAGTGTTTGTTCTGGTCAGCTGGATCCATTAAATGTCAGTTGTAAAGCTGATCTAACAGTTGATCAGCTTTACGTTAAGGCCGATCGAGCTTCAAAAAATTCGATTGTTGAAATCGATCGTATGAAAATCACAGCCGATCTAAAAACAGATATTGAAAAATTAACTTATATTGCCCAAGTTAAAATTGCTGATGGTGAATTTCAATCTACCGGTGAAGTCGGTTACAAAACAGGCTTCAAGATGCAATTCAATTCTAAAAAGTTAGTTTTAGATGAAATAAAAAATATTTCTGGTCTTGGATTAAAAGGCATCATGAGCGGAGAATTAACAACTTATGGCAACACACAGTTCGGAAAAATTGAATCGCAACTGACTGTTGATAAAACCATCATCGACCGTTTTCATTTAGGACAACTTAAAGCATTAATGCTGTATGATGATGGTCGTCTTATTTTCAAAAATTTAACAGGGCTACAAGGTCGATCAAAATACACTGGACAGCTTGCGCTGAACTTTAGAAAAAATGATGTTGCCGGCGATATTCAATTTAGCGAAGTTCACGGCGAAGATTTATTGTCAGCTTTAAATAAAAGATTTGATCTGCCTTTTGAACTGACTGGCATTGGTGACATAAAGGCCGATTTTAACGGGCCTCTGGACTTTTGGAGATTGAATTATAATCTGACAGCAAGTCTAAACAACGGATCATTACTGAACGAATCTTATCGCAAACTGCAAGCTAATCTAAAATCAGATGGCGAACGCATTTACTTTAATCAAGTGCAATTGCAAAAGCCAGCTGGAATTATTCAAGTTGACGGTTCAATCTACACCAAGAATTCACCGGCTATAGAGCCTGATATGCAACTTAAAATCAGTTCTAAAAATTTAAAAATCGAAGATTTAGAT
>JAYSQO010000056.1:0-12049 GCA_043721535.1 Bdellovibrio sp.
TAAAAATGTCGATCGAATACATTAAAAAAGATAAAGTCGCGTATATTTATGATACAAGTAATATGTATCTAGAGACGGTTTCGAATCAGTTTAAAAATGAAATTAAAGTGGCCACTGATAATGCAAAAAAAATAGTTTCAAATTATCAAAAAAACAAATCATTCAAGGTCGCTGACAGTCAGTATTTAGATGCAGAAGATTTCTTATCTGAAGTGCAACTGATTAACGTGACTGTAGTTCCTAAAGTGGTTGATTCAATTTTTAAAGAAGGCTTTAGTCAAACGGATATTTTAAATCAAAAACAATTCGTTGAAAACTTAATGTATCTTAAAAACGAAGGCCAATCCATTTTCTTTGACAAAAAAAATGTCTACTTAGCTGATCTGGTTTATGATAAAGAAGAGCAAATAGTTATGGTGTCTAGATTCGAATCTGAAGCTTTAAACACTTTTTTCATGAATGATAAAGCATTTTCATCATTTGCACTGACAGCTCAGGGAAAAGTTTTACGTCAAACGGTCGGCCTTGAAGAGTCCTACATTAAAAATCGTTTTCCAAATTTACTTTCTAAGTTAGACATGTTGAAGATGGGAACCAGTGAAATCAAATCGACAAACAAAGATGAATGGCTATTGGCTTCGGCCAATGTTGGTTTTGGTGACGCGTATTTGCTAACGCTGACAAACAAGAAAAATGCTTTTAGTGTTTTAACTTATTTAGTCAATAAATCATTGATTGTGTTTTTTATGGTTTTATCTGGGGTCATCTTGATCAGTCAGGTGGCTTCATCGTATATCACTAAAAGAATTTCAGTACTTTATGAGGCTGCTAAGCAAATTATAGACGGTAACTTTAAAGTGAATATCGAAGTTAAAGGTAATGATGAAATATCAGTGCTATCGACAACTTTTAATCGAATGGCTGTCGAAATTGTTAAGCTGTTAGACGACACAGCTAATCAAGCTCGTCTAGAATCCGAATTAAAAACAGCTCAGGCCGTACAACAGACGCTTTTTCCAGAGAGTTATGCACAATTACAAAGTGCAGATATATGTGGATCTTATCAGTCAGCTTCTGAATGTGGTGGTGATTGGTGGCATTATTTTGAAAATGATGATTCATTTTGGTTTTGGATGGCTGATGCCACGGGGCATGGTGCGCCAGCGGCGCTTTTAACCAGCGCTATTAAATCGGCTGTTTCTATCACAGAGGGTCTTAATCTTGATCCCGTTGTGGCCATTGAAAAAATTAATAAATCAATTTGCCAAGTTTC
Source organism: Bdellovibrio sp. (assembly GCA_043721535.1). Taxonomy (GTDB): domain Bacteria; phylum Bdellovibrionota; class Bdellovibrionia; order Bdellovibrionales; family Bdellovibrionaceae; genus Pseudobdellovibrio. The sequence continues at coordinate 1,274 of JAYSQO010000056.1, forward strand.
AAAAAGTAAAATGATGATGACTTGTTTTTTAGGAGTCATTAATAAAAAAACACGCGCGCTAAAATATATCAATGCGTCTCATGAGGCACCACTTGTTCTTAAAAACAAAGTCGATTTAAAAAAGAAAGATATCATTTTCTTAGATGAATCAAAATGTACACGATTAGGTCAGTCGCTTGATTCGGTGTATCATTCAGCAATATACCAACTGGAAGCCGGTGATCGAATCGTCGTTTACACAGACGGCGTACCAGACATTAAAAGCCCGTCTGGTGAATCGCTTCAAGAACGTGGTTTTTTCAAAATTATTTTAGAAAATCAGAACAAGCAAGTCGGTGTAGAGACTTTTATTCTTTCGATGAATGATCAATTCGAAGCTTTCAGACAAAAAACTGAACTGATTGATGATGTTACTTTTTTTGCGGTAGATGTTAAATGAGTAATGATTTTAACAAAAACTTAGATGAACGTCAGCTGATCGTTAAAAATACGATTAGAAGCACTTTGTTAAAAGATCAAATCGTATTTGAACCATCAAAATTGCAGCAAAAAGAAATTTTGTGTGCTGACAGACTAACACCATTAGAATGTTTAGATGTTATTTTAAGCCAGAAGACTAGGCATTGTGTGCAAAATTCACTAGAGCCTTTAGATAACAAGTGTCAGTTTTTAAATAAAATTTATGTCGATAAATTAGATTTTTTTAGCCCACAATTTGAAGTCATTCAGGGAAACGCATGTACTATTGATTTCAATGATACCTCATTACGCGATGATTTGATTAAAAAAGCATTAAGTCAGCTTGGACTTAATGCTGATTCACAAAAACTGGCAGGTATTTGTCAAACACTTGAAGAATTAATTATGAACGCCCAAGTCGATGCAAAGAAACTGTCAAAAAAAGAAGTTTCAGATCATTCAAAATTAATGATAAATATTTCAAATCAATTGATTGCGATTTCTATTATTGATTTTTATGGAACCTTAGATTGTTATAAGCTCCTGAAACATATTCAATCAGCTTTGACTTTAGGTTTTGATAAGTCGATGTCAAAAAATTCTATCGGAGCCGGACTAGGATCAGCATTGGTTTATGAACACTGTGATTCATTGATTATGGGGTCAGTTCCAGATGAAGTGACACGAGTCACTGTGATATTGCCACTGGCTGTTTCAGAAAAGAAAAAACAATTTATTCAGAAATCAATTCACATTATTACAACAAGCGAGAGAGGGTAGATTATGTCAAGATGTCAGTACAAAATAGAAAATAAGGGTGAAGTTTGTGAGGCTATACTAGCGGGAGTTATTGATGACAGTTTTCCGACTGATAAATTAGTGCTACCTGCGGATAAGGCAATCGAAATTAATCTGAACGATGTTAAAATGATCAACTCGTTAGGTATTCGTGAATGGATTAAATTTGTTAATTCTATTCAGTCAAAAAATGTGTCGATTACTCATTGTCCTAAGATTTTTATTGATCAAGTGAATATGGTTCAAGGTTTTTTACCAGTTCAATTTAAAATCAAATCCTTTTATGTTCCTTACTTTAATGAAGATGATGACCTAGAAAAAAGCCTGCTATATGTATCCGGTAAAGATTTTGGTGACGGTTTTCTAAACGTGCAAAGTACAATTAATCATGAATCAGGTGCGGTTTTAGACATAGACGTTATGGAGCAAAAATATTTTAAATTTTTAAAGGTTTAATGAATACCAGGCTGTTTTCAATTTTGATGATACTATCGCAAATTTCTTTCGCCACTGAGCCTAAGAAAGAATTGCCATTTGTATTTCTAAACCAATATTATACCTATGAGGTTAATGCCAATGGGGATGTTATTATTGGTGATAAAAAAATCAATCTAAATCAGTCGTCATTGTTTATTAATGAAGGACAAGTTAGTTTGCAATCTGCGGATCTTGTTTTTTTAAACAATCAAAAAGTAGAAATTCAAGTTTTAGACACTCAAAATAAAGCCCTCAGTCAGCAAGTTGTTGATTTATTTCAGATTGATCAACGTTATGATTTAGATCTTAGTGCTAAAAACCTAAAATCAGCGGTACAAATTTGCTTTAAACAAAAAAACCAGTTTTCAATGTTGTCTATTTGCTTCCCAGCGGAATCTGCGCAGATTGATAATACATCTGTTAAAGTATTTGTTGAAGGCATAGAAGTTGGCTTAAAAGGCCAAGTTATTCTTAAAGAAACAAAAAATAAAATTCAATTTTTAGCGAAATATGCCTCCGGTTCGTCGCTAGAAGTGATCACTAGAAAAAGAAAATTCTTGCCAGCAACAGTGAATAAAAATTCTGAAAATGGAATCTATGAAGTCGATTTCATAGATCTTGAAAACAATAAAATTAAATGGGGCGAACAGATTTTCTTTGATCAAGAAAGTTTTAAAATCGCATCTGATAATATCATTCAAGTTTATCAAGGGATATATAACAAAGATAACTCTAAGAAAAGTTACAGTTTAACCTATTATGCCCCTGCATATAAGCGGCCTAGAATTATTAATAAATGGACTGTCACACCACTTGTTTCCTTTACGAAACTAGATGGTAATACAACCAATGAAAAATTTAGCTTAACTTCACCAGCCAACTTCGGAATTAGTCTGAATTCGTATCGTTTGTTGCCGACGCAGTATAGTAAAGTTTTGTATGCAGATCACTGGGTCGCTGATGTGTCATTTAAATCGACAGCCTTGGCGGCGACAGCATCTAACTATACAATCACAAATTCAAAACAGAACTTGTTGGGATTAAACCTTGGATTAACTCGTGAATTCACCGACTTTAGTTGGTACGGATTATTTATTAATTTCCAGCAAGATATCATTGCGAATAGCACCGCGTCTTCTTCAGGGGCTGTTGATCTAAGCACTGTGATGAATATGGATATTTCAGGTAAAGCTAACTACACGTTTCTTGAAGCAGGCAGGTATACAGCTGAGGCCAACGCTGGTTACGCTTTTATTTTACCAGCGAAGATATCAGGACAAAGCTCAAGTATGGGTTCAAGATTTTTTGGCGGTGCAGACCTTATTTACGATTATAACGATCAGCTGGTTAGCTTTGGAGTGACATACAGTCAGCGAGCCCAAAAGACCTCTACGCAAAGATTTACAGAGCAATTATTTGAATATCGATTTGGTTATATAAAATCTTACTAGCGCGCCAATAAAATTATTTCTTAAACCAACTAAATAAAGATTTTTGATAGGGAAAATTTCTAATATCAGAATTTAATTGGACAGCTGTTTTGTAGGATTTGTCAGCCTGACCGTCTTGTTTTTTAATTTTAAATAAAAGCGAATAAACATAATGATAATCTGCCGAATTAACATCTTCAGGAAGTGTTAACATAAAATCATTTTCAAGTTGGGCCACAGTAAAGGCCACATTTTCAAAATAAGCTAAAGCGATTTGGCCCCAAGCAATGTACAATTGTAATTTTGGCGTCGTAGAAACTTGATCTTTATTTTTCTTAGCTAATGTCAGAGCTTGGATGTAATTTTGTGCTATCAATAATCTTAAAATCGGTTGTGTATCAACGGCCACTTTAGTTGGAGCGACTTTACTGTTGTTCGTGTGTAGTTTAGATAAAATTGATTTATGATTCAATAAAAGTGACATCATCTTTTTTTCAATTTCTAATTTCATGTCGACATGACCAACGGAGCGATCAAGATAGTTTGATTTAATCAGTTCAAAAATGGTTTCTAAATTTTCCGGGTCTTCTTTTGTAATTAAACTAAGCTCTTTCAATAGTTCAACATCAGTTTTATTGATAATTAATTTATAAAGATGTTTTAATTTGACTTCAACTTTGTCTTCTTCTTCGCTAGGGACAAGTTCAACCCAATTTAAGAGTATTAAAAAATGTAAAGCCTTGAAAAAATTCTTATTTTTTTCAAAGCTAACTGCTAAATCTGATAGATTTCCATTATCAACTTTTTCAAAAAAATCAATTCCGACTGAAACAAACAATGGATAATTTTGGCCTTCAAAAAATTTAATATTTTCCCAGTTCACTTTGCAAACTGAATTGTAATATTCAATGTAGTGGCCTAATAGCCAAGCTTCGCTGAATTTGCTGGCGATCCAATCGTGCATCAAAATATTAAATCGATCTAAATTGACTTCAGATGTTTTGAACTGCAGTTTATTTTCTTCAAACGACAATTTGTATTTCGTTTCAGAAATCAGTTTTGATAAACGCATGCGTGATTGAGTTAAAAGGACTTCGCCCACTTGTTCTGCTGTGACGTAGCCCTTTTTGATTAAGTAAACCCCGATTGGTAGCTCACCTTTTTCAGCTAAAGCCTTATCCAGAAGGTCTTTCGTGATCATGCGGCTATTAATTAATAAAGTTCCTATTTTTGTTTGCGCATCGGAAACATCAATATGTTGAATTTGGCCCTCAAAAAAAGAAAGACCACTGATATCACCAGTTTGAGTTGTAAATTTCAAATAGCCATCGAGTTTCGTATTGAGAAAAGTGATGATTAAAGCAGGGATGTCAAAACCGTAGACAAAATCCAAACGACTTATAATTTTTTTTTGATCAACTGCTGTTAATTCAGTCTGATAAAAAGATTGATAAAAAGTAGACCTTGGCGACTGAGTTAGGCCTGTTTCGTTCGGTGACATATGAGTTTATTTTAGTCTGCGCTGGCGACGCGAGTCAAATTATTGATCTTAAATATTTATCTCATATTGAAACAATCGCTAAAAATGATTTTTTGTAAAATGCAGATTTTGAACCTCATCTTTGGTCTAGTTTTACCCGATAAGTAGTCACATCAAGAAGGAGATGAATATGAAGTCAAATTACACGTTCAAGCACTTGGATTACTCTGAAGCTCTAGTTGGATATACAAATGAAAAGCTTGACGAAATTGGCAAATTTTTACTTAAAGACGGACGATGCAGTATTTACTACTGGAAAGATCATCACAATTACTATTGCGAGGTCTCAATCAACTCTAAACAAAAATTCTTTAAGGCAACGGGCACAGCAAAAGACATTTATGTCGCTGTTGATTTGATGATTGACCGTATGGAAAGACAATTTCTGAAAGTGAAAGAAATTTACATGGATCACAAGAAATTTGACCTCTCTAAAGAGGGCAGATTCAAAGAAATTAACAGTCAATTTGAATATCAGCCCAAAGGACGCAAAAACGCGGCCTAATGTGCCAACAATGTGCGCAGGCTGGCGTTTGCGCTCATTCATAAACATTGACCAAAATCTCCAAAATAAGTACTTTGCTTAGGTTTGTAAAATGAAATCTAAGCAAAGGAAATTTCTATGAAAAATTATATTTTTACGAGTGAATCAGTCTCCGAAGGTCACCCAGATAAAATGGCTGATCAAATCAGCGATTCAGTTCTTGATGCGATTTTAGCACAAGATTCTAAAGCACGCGTTGCTTGTGAAACTTTGTTAACAACAGGTCTTGTTGTTGTCGCCGGTGAAATTACAACTTCGGCTAAAGTTAATTTTTCTGATATTGCCCGTGAAACTATTAAACGTATTGGTTACGATCACTCAGACAAAGGTTTTGATTACAAAACTTGTGCTGTAATGGTGGCTTTAGGCCAACAATCTCCTGACATCTCTATGGGAGTTAAAGAGACTGGTTCCGATGATCAAGGTGCTGGCGATCAGGGTCTTATGTTTGGTTACGCCACTAACGAGTCTCCTGAATTCATGCCATTGTCATTGTCATTGTCTCACAAATTAGTTCAAGACTTAGCGGCTTTACGTAAGGCAAACAAAGTGAATTGGCTAAGACCAGATGCTAAATCTCAAGTTTCTATTCAGTACGAAAATGGAATCCCACAAAGAATTGATACAATTGTTTTATCAACTCAGCATGCTGATTCAGTTTCAAATATAGATATTCAATCATTCATTATGGACGAATTAATTAAAAAATCGATTCCTGCAAAATGGATTGATGCAAAAACTAAATTTCACATTAATCCAACGGGTCGTTTTGTAACTGGTGGTCCAATGGGTGATGCAGGTCTTACGGGTCGTAAAATTATTGTTGATACTTACGGCGGACACGGCGCCCACGGCGGCGGCGCGTTCTCTGGTAAAGACCCTTCAAAAGTTGATCGTTCTGCAGCTTATGCAGCCAGACATGTCGCGAAAAACATCGTAGCCGCTGGCTTAGCTGAAAAATGTCTTCTCCAAATTTCATATGCAATCGGTGTTGCTGAACCTGTTAGTATTGCTGTGAATGATTATGGCACAGGTAAAGTCAGCAATGAAAAACTTGTCGAAGCTGTAAAAAAAGTTTGGGATTTACGCCCAGCTCGTATCGTTAAAGAACTTGATTTATTAAAACCAATTTATTCTGCAACTGCTGCCTACGGCCATTTTGGTCGTGAAGAAAATCTTGATAAAGGTTTTTTCAGCTGGGAAAAAGTAAATAAAATCGAGCAACTTCGCGAAGCTGTTAAGTAATCGATAATGGATCCAAAATTTATACGGAACTTTTCTATTATTGCCCACATTGACCATGGTAAATCGACCTTGGCAGATGCTTTGTTGTCGCATACAGGGTCTTTATCTGATCGTGAAAAAAAAGAGCAGTTTTTAGATAATATGGATCTTGAACGCGAACGTGGAATCACAATCAAAGCACAAACTGTTTGCTTGATTTATAAATCAATAAAAGACGGTGAGACCTACCAATTAAATCTAATCGATACGCCGGGGCATGTGGATTTCTCCTATGAAGTTTCCAGATCTTTAGCGGCTTGTGAGGGCGCTATTTTAGTTGTTGATGCGGCTCAAGGTGTTGAAGCACAGACTTTAGCAAATGTGTATTTAGCTTTAGAAAATAATTTAGAAATTATTCCTGTTTTAAATAAAGTTGATTTGCCAACAGCTGATCCAGAAGGTGTTCGTAAACAGATTGAAGACACTGTGGGTTTAGACTGCACTGGTATTGTTCATGCGTCGGCCAAGGAAAAAATTGGTATTGCTGATATTCTTGAGGCTGTAATTGAAAAAATACCACCACCTAAAGCCAATCGTGATTTAACTCCTCGAGGACTTATTTTTGATTCTTGGTTTGATGCTTATCAAGGTGTAGTTATTCTTGTTCGGGTGACTGATGGCCGAATTGCAAAAGGTGATCGCATTAAATTTATGGCCACAGATCGTGACTATGAAGTTTTACGTATGGGTAAGTACACGCCGTTTCCTCTTCCGGTTGAAGCCTTAGATTCGGGTGAAGTTGGTTTTATTATTTGCGGAATCAAAGACATTCGTGATGTTAAAGTTGGAGATACTGTCACATCATCTAAAAATCCTGCAACTGAGCCTTTGCCAGGTTTTCAAAAGATTAAACCAATGGTATTTGCCGGAATATTTCCAGTTGTTGCCAGCGAATATCAAAATTTAAAAGATGCACTAGATAAATTGTGTCTGAATGATTCATCGTTAACGTTTGAAGTCGAAAAATCAATGGCCTTAGGCTTTGGTTATCGTTGCGGATTCTTAGGCTTACTGCACATGGAAATTGTTCAAGAAAGACTTGAGCGTGAATTTAATCTGAATTTAATAACGACTGCTCCGACAGTGGTTTATCGGATTACAAAAACGGATGGCACAGTACTGATGTTAGAAAATCCATCAGGCATGCCTGATGAAACACAGATTTTAAAAATGGAAGAACCATACGTTAAAATCACTTTGCATGCACCGACTGATTATATCGGGGTGTTATTAAAACTTTGTGAAGATAAACGCGGTATTCAACAAAAAATGGACTATGTCACAGAGAAAAAAGTCATTATCGAATATAGACTTCCGATGAATGAAATGGTGATGGATTTTTATGACCGGTTGAAATCAATCACAAAAGGTTATGCCTCTTTGGAATATGAATTTTTAGATTTTCAAGAAGCTGATCTAGTTAAAATGGATATCTTGATCAACAGTGAACCAGTTGATGCGCTGTCATTAATTATTCATCGATCAAAAGCCCAACATCGGGGTCGTTTATTAGCTGAAAAGATGAAAGAATTGATTCCGCGTCAACAATATCAAATCAATATTCAAGCGGCTATTGGGTCTAAGATAGTCGCCCGTGAAACACTTGGCGCTATCAGAAAAGACGTGACGGCTAAGTGTTATGGTGGTGACATATCTAGGAAACGTAAGCTTTTAGAAAAGCAAAAAGAGGGTAAAAAACGTATGAAACAGATTGGGTCTGTTGACGTTCCTCAGGAAGCTTTCTTGGCCATCCTTAAAATTGAGGACTAAATATGAGTAAATACAATGGCTTCAATGTTAGAAACAAATTATTTTGGACCGAAGGTTATGGTTCATTAGGTTTAGCTGTTTTAGCAGCGCTCACGATTCGTTGGTTGTTGCTTGAAGCCTACGTGATTCCATCGGGATCAATGTTGCCTTCTTTATTAATCAATGATCATATTTTTGTAAATAAAATCACTTACGGTGTTCGTGCACCATTCAGTGAAAAGTGGCTTATCAAATTTAGAGAACCTGAACGCGGTGAAATTGTTGTTTTTAAGTATCCAGTTGATCCCAATACTTTTTTTATAAAACGTGTTGTGGGCTTACCAGGGGATAAAATTAAATTTGATAACGGGTCTTTATACATTAACGGTGAAATCCAAGAAAAAATTGTTCCGCAATCGACATGGGATTTTGATTGGTTACGCGACGCTGATTTCAATAGTCGTGATGGTCTATATCGTGATTCGAAGTCAAATTATGTTCACTTCACTGAAGTTCTTAAAACTTCAACAAGTAAAAATATAGAACACAGTATTTTGATGCCAAAAACACAAGTGATGGGTTTTGCCGGAGACGGAGAATGGATTGTTCCTGAAGATCATATTTTTATGATGGGTGATAACCGATATAATTCTCATGATTCACGTTTTTGGGGATTTATGCCTAAGAAAAATATTTTAGGACGCGCTAGTTTTGTATGGCTTAGTTGCGAAGAAATGATTCCGTTTATACCTGTGATATGTAATCCATTAACTATTCGGTTTTCACGATTTTTTCATAATGTCAGTCACTAGTTCGATATTTAGATGCCAGCTTAGAAATAAAATTGGCAAGCAGGGCCGATGGCCAAACGCTTTATTTTTATTTTTTTCACCGTTAGTTATTTTTTTATGTTTAAGATGGATTTTTTTTGAACCCTTCGTAATCCCTTCTGAAAGCATGGTTCCGCAATTACTTATCCACGATCACGTTATTGTTAAAAAGTTTTCCTACGGGTTAAAACCACTTTGGGGTGAAGGCTGGCTGATCAACTGGAGCAAACCAAAACGTGGCGACACCGTGGTTTTCAAATACCCAGAAAATAAAAATATTTATTTTATTAAACGTATTGTGGGGTTACCAGGGGATACGGTTGAAATTAATAATATGACAGTTAAAATTAACGGTGAGTTGAACGCACTAACACCTGTTGCAGCTGAAGACTTACCGGCAAGTTCTTATTTAGATGAAATGTCAGAAGCTGAATATTACCTTGAAAGACTACCTCAAGAAAAAGAGTCTCACTTTGTGCGATTTGAGTCCCGTGATAACGCATCAGAAGAGCCAAAGATTTTTCATGTTCCCGCTAATTCTTATTTTATGATGGGTGATAATCGAAATAATTCTCATGATTCACGGTTTTGGGGTTATGTTAGTTTTGATGAATTAGTTGGCAAAGCCCAACTCATCTGGCTGAGCTGTGAAGAAATGTTAGTTTCGGCACCGGTGATTTGCAATCCAACAAGCTTGCGTAAAGATCGCTTTATGAAGACAATAAATTAATGACAATAAAAAATAAATCGCTTCAATCAACATTTAAATGGATTATTTTCGCCATCATTCTAGCAATGTCCATTCGTATATTGTTTATCGGTGTTTTTAAAGTTCCAACAATTACAATGGCGCCGACATTGATTAGCGGTGATTATATTTTATCTAATAAATTAGCTTATGGATTAAAATGGCCTTGGATGCAGAGTGGTTTTTTAGTTCAGTTACCCCAACACGGTGACATTATCGTTTTTAAAAGGTTAGATCGCCCACAGATCCAATTTGTAAAACGCGTTGTCGGTCTTCCGGGCGATAAAATCATGATAAAACAGGGAGCATTATACATTAATTCAAAAAAATGCGATTATTCAGTTGATGAATCCTATAAAAGTGAAAACTTCCAAATTCTATTAGAACAGTGTTCTGGGCAAACTCGTCGCATACTAAAAGCTCTCAGTGGCGAGCTTAAATCGAAAGATACTGAGGAAACCCAGCTTAAAGATAACGAAATTTATGTTTTAGGCGACAATCGCGACACCAGCGAAGATTCCAGGGACTGGGGGCCAATCCAGCTTGATCAAGTTTCTAGCAAAGTCTTTTCAATCTGGCTTTCTTGGAGTTCAACGCAAGACTCCATTTTTCAAGAAAAAGGATTTAGATTCAGTCGTTTTTTGACAATGATTCAGTAGTTTTGTTAGTCTACAAAGCAGTGCAAAATAACTCAGTGAAAAATAACATTTCAACTTCTGTTATTGATTTACAGAGCTTCAATTCTGAAAAAATATATTCCCTTTTTGAATCAAGCCTTCAATTAAAAAATTCAGACACAAAACTAAGATCAGCTCATAAAACGATTGGTTTAGGTATGCTTGTCTTTTTTGAACCAAGTACTCGAACACGATTTAGTTTCGAAGCAGCTTGTGCTCGTGCTGGAATTTATCCAATGG
>JAYSQO010000057.1:0-11787 GCA_043721535.1 Bdellovibrio sp.
TTCAAAAACGAACTGGGCTTCATCTAAATTATTTTCAGAATAGTAATAATCACCTAACTGAACAAAACTTAAGGACTTTGGATTTTTTTCGACCTCAGCGCGAAGTGTCTCAACTTCTTTTTTAGTCAGAGGTATTTTTTTATTCGGTATTCCATCTTGTGTCATCTTTTTTTAATTCTGGCATTATATTGACTCAAAGAAAAGCCCCTTATTCAATAAAGTATGATTATTTTAGGAATTGATCCAGGCTCTCGCTTTTTAGGCTTTGCAGCGGTGGAAGTTTTAATTGAAAAAAACTTTCAGTTGCGACCCATAGAATATGGCGTGTTAAAATTTAATGAGAAAGAAAACTTATCACAGCGACTTCTTGAAGTTGGCGCTGGCGTTCGTGATTTAGTAGCTTCTTATAAGCCAGATCATATGTCTTTAGAAAAAATATTTTTAGGTAAAAATGCAGATTCTGCATTTAAATTGGGGCACGCCCGCGGTGTTGTGATTTATGAAGCATTAAAAAAACAAGTTGAAGTTTTTGAATATGCAACACGATCAGTGAAAAAAGGAATTACAGGCAACGGCGGGGCTGAAAAAGAGCATGTTAGGCTTGTGATACAAAACCTTTTAAAAGTACCACCCATCAAGTCGTTGGATGCATCTGATGCTTTAGCCATGGCCTGTTATCATTCAATGCAAATGCGTATACTTTTGCAAAAAAACAATATAAGAAAGACTACAAGTAGTTTCAAAGCTAAAGAAGCTTAAAGAAGTTTTAAAAAACGTAAGGACTCGCATGTTTGGTTATTTAGAAGGTGTTGTTTTTGATGTTGGCACAGATCATTTGATTCTGAAAGTGAACGGTATTGGCTACGAAATCACAAGCACTCAACAAACATTATCTGATGCCCATGTTTTGATCGGTCAAAAACTATCACTTTGGATTTATTCACATGTGCGCGAAGACGCATTTACATTGTTTGGGTTTTTAACAAAACCAGAAAAAGAATTTTTCATGCAACTTTTAAAAGTGAACGGTGTCGGTCCAAAGATGGCGATGACGATTATGTCGGGTGGTTCGCTGTCGCAGATTCAATTATGGATCGAAGCCGGTGATGCCAAAGCCTTATCAGGTTTACCTAAAGTCGGCAAAAAAACTGCCGAACAAATTATTCTGACTCTTCAAGGAAAATTAGTGATCATTGATCAAAAAGGAAAAGTTAAATCAAGACATGAAGTGAAATCAGAAACGCATCGTCAGATTGCTTCAGCCCTAGTGAATTTAGGTTTTAAACCTCAGCTGGTTGACGAATATATTTCTTCAGTCGCAATGAGTACATCAATTGAAGACGGTGTTAGACAGGGCTTGCAAAAATTAACAGGGAATACATTGTGAGCCGTATATTAGAAACTGCGCAATTTGAAACAGAAACCAAATGGGAAAACAAACTTCGTCCGCAAAAATTTGAAGACTTCCCTGGGCAAGAAGATGTAAAAGAAAAAATTAAAGTTTTTGTTAAAGCTGCAAAAAACCGTCAAGAACCCTTAGATCATACACTATTGTTCGGACCGCCAGGTTTAGGTAAAACCACGTTAGCCCAAATTATTGCTCATGAACTTGATGTAGAAATCAAAGTCACATCGGCGCCTGCTATAGACAAAAAAGGTGATTTAGCAGCGATGCTGACAAGTCTCAAGCCATTTTCTATTTTATTTATTGATGAAATTCATAGATTAAATCGCACCATCGAAGAATATCTTTATACAGCTATGGAAGACTACTACATCGATATCATTACTGGCGAAGGTCTTGGCGCAATGTCGATGAAATTTCAATTAGCTCCGTTTACATTAATTGGCGCCACAACACGCGCAGGCCTTTTAGATAATCCATTTCGGGATCGTTTCGGTATTCAGGAACGCTTACAATTTTATGACCGTGCCTCACTTAAAAAAATTATTACCAGATCAGCACAATTGCTAGAATTAAAAATGTCTACAGAGGGCGCTGAAGAAATTGCCAGACGTGCACGTGGCACTCCGCGAATTGCGAATCGTTTATTAAAACGTGTTCGTGATTATGCGCAAGTCAAAGGTGATGGCACGATTACTCATGAACTAGCACTGTATGCACTTGATCAGTTGGGTGTGGATAAAAATGGTCTTGATGATATGGATCGTAAAATTTTACGGTTGATGTCTGAAAAGTATGAAGGCGGGCCAGTGGGTATTGATACTTTGGCAGCAGCGCTTGGTGAAGACCGTGAAACTTTAGAAGAAGTGTATGAGCCTTTCTTGATTCAAGAAGGATTTATTCAAAAAACGTCTCGCGGTCGAACACTGACAAATTTTTCTAAGCAAATGGATTTATTTAAACCTATTCAAGAGATATAAATAATTAGAGTAAAGAAGTTGTATGTTTTTTCAAAAAACCATTCGTAAAACTGTTGAAATCAAAGGTGTTGGAATTCATTCCGGAGAAACCTGTACACTACGATTTAAACCGGCACCTGCTAACACCGGTGTTTATTTTATCAGGACTGATTTGCCAAATAAACCTTTTTTAAAAGTTTCAGCCAGTCATGTGCAAGCAGTCAGTTATCAAACAGTGATCGGTGGAGAATTTTTTAAAGTGGCAACAATTGAACATTGTGTATCCTCATTGTCGGCATTAAGAATTGATAATGTGTACATTGAACTTGATGGCCCAGAAATTCCAATTTGTGATGGTAGTTCGATTTATTTTACTCAAGCTTTAATGAGTGCTGAAATGATTGAATTAGATGAACCACGGAAATACTGTTATATCACAGAACCTATTAGTTATAGTGAAGGTGATAAGCATGCCTATGTTTTGCCGTATCACGGGTTACGTGTGGGGGTGACGATTGATTTTCCACATCCGATGATTGGCAAACAAACATTAGATATGGAAATCACAGAACAGTCCTTTGCCCGAGAGATTGCGCCAGCTAGAACTTTTGGTTTTTTAAAAGAAGTTGAACAGATGAAATCAGCGGGGCTTGCTAAGGGCGGGTCGCTGAATAATTGTATTGTTCTAGATGACCACAAAGTTATAAATCCGGATGGTTTAAGATATAAAGATGAATTCGTTCGCCATAAAGTTTTAGATGCTTTAGGTGATTTAGTGACTTTAGAAATGCCACTTATGGGGCATTTAGTTCTTCATAAAGCAGGTCATGACATTATGAATAAACTGGTCAAAAAGATCGTATCCCAACCGCAAAGCTATCGTTTTGTTGAATTAGGGGCCGATGTATCCAATGAAATGCGTAAATTTTCGCAATGGAGTCTAGCTTAACACAAGTGTTGATCTCTAAGCAAAAATCCATAATAATGACCATCTTTAAACAAGCTTAATTTTTTAAAATTATCGGAGGATAAAATGATTATTGGTGTACCTAAGGAAATTAAAATCAGCGAAAACCGCGTTGGCATGACTGAAGCGGGCGCTAAACAATTCACAAAAGAAGGTCACACTGTGATCGTTGAAAAAGATGCGGGCATTGGCAGCGGCATCACTAACGAACAGTACGAAAAAGCCGGCGCGAAAATTATCGATACAAAAAAAGAAGTTTACGCTAAAGCTGACATGATCATGAAAGTGAAAGAACCACTTCCTGATGAATATGAAATGATGAAAGAAAATCAAATTCTTTACACTTATCTTCATTTAGCAGCAGAACCTAAATTAACAAAAGTTTTAGCTGAAAGAAAAGTGAAAGCTATCGCTTATGAAACGATTCAATTAGAAAATGGGTCTTTACCTTTATTAACTCCGATGTCTGAAGTCGCAGGCCGTATGGCCACGCAAGTTGGTGCTTTTTATTTACAAAAAGATCACGGCGGTAAAGGGATTTTATTAGGTGGAGTCACTGGTGTTAAACCTGCAAAAGTAACAATCATCGGTGGCGGGGTCGTTGGAACAAACGCTGCTAAAATGGCGATCGGTCTAGGTGCACAAGTGACTATTCTTGATGTGTCGACAGCACGTTTAGAATATCTTGATGATATTTTCCAGGGTCGTTGCCAAACTTTATTTTCAAATGCAAAAAATATTGAAGAATCAGTTGTTGAGTCAGATTTAGTTGTCGGTGGAGTCTTGATCACAGGTCAAAAAGCTCCGCTACTAGTGACAAAAGATATGATTTCAGCAATGAAACGTGGATCTGTTGTTGTTGACGTGGCAGTGGATCAAGGTGGTTGTATCGAAACTTGCCGTCCAACGTCGCATCAAACTCCAACATACGAAGTTGATGGAGTTATCCATTACTGTGTTCCTAATATGCCAGGTGTTGTGCCACGTACATCAACATATGCATTAACGAACGTGACTTTAAAATACGGTTCAATGTTAGCCGCAATGGGTGTTGAAGACGCTATCGCTAAAAACAAAGCCCTTATGAAAGGTCTTAATGTTTACGGCGGATATGTTTGTTATGAACCAGTTGCTAAAGACTTAGGTATGGAATACAGACCGTATAAGGTTTAATTTAAAAAGACTATTTCGGTACTAAAGCCGAAATAGTCTTGACTTTTTCGGCATGAAGGCCGATAAAGTATTATGGATAGATACCTTAAAATTGAAGATCTAGATGATCTTCAAAAGAAAATCATTATAATTACTGGCCCTCGGCAAGTTGGTAAAACAACACTTTCTCAAGTTTTAGTTAAAAATCATGAATATTTAAATTATGATTTACTCAGTGATCGAAAAAAAATTCATAAATCAGATTTAGATTTTAATTCAACAAATTACATTTTTGATGAAATTCATAAAATGAAAAATTGGAAAAAGTGGCTTAAGGGTCATTTTGACACAAGAATAACTAAAAATGTTATTTTAGTCACAGGCAGTGCAAAAATAGAAACCTACAAAAAAATGGGGGATTCCTTAGCTGGACGTTTTTATCAATACAAATTGTTTCCTTTAGATGTTAAAGAAATCGTTAAATTTAACAAAACATCACCAGAAAAAGCGATGGATCAATTATTAGAACTCAGTGGATTTCCTGAGCCCTATTTATCAGGAAGTTTAAAAGAATATAAAAAATGGCAGAAATCTCATTTAGATATTATTTTAAAACAAGATTTATTGGAAACTGATACAGTTCAAAATATCAAGGCGGTCGAATTATTAATTGAATTAATGACTGACAGAATTGGCAGTTTAATCAGCTATAACTCGCTACGTGAAGACTTGGGTACAGACGATAAAACAGTTAAACGTTGGTGTGATCAGCTGGAAAACATGTATGTTCTGTTTAAGATCACGCCCTATTTTAATAGATCCCAAGTTGCGATAAAAAAAGCACCAAAGTATTACTTTTTTGATGTTCCGCGCGTGAATAATGAAGGGGCTCGTTTTGAGAATTTTGTAGCCTTATCACTATTTAAAGAAATCAATTATAGAAACGATTTTGACGGTGAAAACTATTCACTTCATTTTATGAGAAATAAAAATCAAAATGAAGTTGATTTTGTTATTTGTAAAGACAAAAAACCACAAGTGATGATCGAGGCGAAGTTGTCAGATAATAATTTAGATCATTCTTTTGATATTTTTCAAAAACAGACTGGTGATGTTCCTAAAATTATTCTGGTTAAAAAATTAAAAAAAGAAACAACACTAAAAAACGGTGTTCGCGTGCTAAAAGCCAGTGAATGGTTGAGTCATATGAATTGGGGTAAACTTAATCCTTAGTCCAGTTACTATATTGTCAAATAACACCGATAAGAATTGCATATGTTTAAAACAATATATGCCATTTTTTTTGTTCTTTTAATATCTTCATGTGCTCATCAAAAAACGCAGTTGTTGCGATCACCCAGCAGCAAGGAAGTTATCAGTTGTGAATATGTTGAGAACTTCGATACATCGTGGGTTAAGGATCAACTTCATTCTAAGCAAGCCCTTGAAAAATATATGCAAATGGCCGCTAAACTTAAAATAAAAACCCAGTTTAAGATGGCCGTTATTGATGTTGCTTATGGCGAAAATTTAAAGATTGAAGATAAATCAAATAAAATCGAATTTCAAAGTACAGATTTTCTAAGTAACAAAAATATTATTTCACCAAAGGCAGGCGTTTATCCCCATGGTCATTTAGTTGTGAAAGCCCTGCTTTCTAAAAATGGATTACATTTATTTAAAGATTCAAAAATTAATTTATACACCATTGGCTTAAATGCAGAACAAAATACATTAGACTTTTTAGGTTTAAAAAACAGCCTTAAAAAAGCCTGTGATGATGGAAATAAAATTATTAATATTAGTGCAAACCCCCCAGGCGAAGCAGATGATGTCGTGACTGAAGTTTTATTTCAAAAAACTTTAACTGAATTGAATCAAAAAGGGTGTTTGGTTGTAGCTGCCGCTGGTAATGAGGGGAATAAAAATCCCAATTTATTAAATCACTCAAATATCAATGATTCATTTTTAAGAGTGGCGGCCCATGGACCAAGTGGTCAAGAGTCGCGAAGGTCGAACATTGGTGAGATTTCAGCACCTGGCGAGGGTTTGCAGATTGAAAAAACAGAAATTAAATGGAGCACTTGTCAGAATCAATCTGCCATTTTTCAAGGAACAAGTGCAGCGGCACCGGTTGCATCAGTTTTAGCGTCGATGATTTACAGTCTGTTAGAAACGCAGACAAAATTTTTGATGAAAAGTGGACCAGAAAAAGTTAAAACTGTGACCGAAATTATTCGTCTTTCTGGCGATGGCCCTGAAAATAAAAATATAAATGCTTTTAAAGCTATGCAGCTCGTTGAAAGTGCTATTCAAAATAAATACTAATTCACTTTAATAGTTATATGTCCCCAGTCTTCTGTGCGAAATATCGGTATTTTATTTTTTTCAAAACGAGAAATAACTTCTTTATGGGGATGGCCATATTTTTTCTTTCTAGCCTGCACGAAGGCAAATCTTAAATCGGGTAAATGATTTAGCAATTTAAGGCTACTACTGGTTTTACTGCCATGATGGCCCACGTTGAGGTATTTAATTGATCTTCTAACGAGATTTTGCGACCAGATCAGCTCTTGTTTGGCTGTAGAATCACCGGGGAATAAAAAACCTTTATACATATAGACAACCGAGGATTCGTTTTTGTTCTTTGCTAACTTATTTTGATAAATGATTTCAGGTCGTAAATGTTTATTTGGTGAACCTTTACAAAATTCAATTGATCCAACATCGGTTCTTTTTAAATGGGGAATGCTTTGGCCAGCCCAACAGGTGTGAAGACTATTTTTAATAATAAAAGGCATAAATGAATAGTGATCGTAATCGGGATGTGATAAATACAGTTCATTTCTTTTATTTTTACAATTTCTTAAATAGGAAGTCTTGATTTCTTTTAACTGAAAGAATTCTCCGCCAAAATCAAAATGTAAGCAGCGATCAAATTCAACGGCGGTGACCCATTGACCTTGTCCCACATTCCAAATCATAAAATGGGCTTCAGAAAGCGGTGTGTTCGCGATTGATGGATGTAGAAAATACAAACACAGCATCAAAATAACAGAATTTTTTTTAATCATAGGATAGTCCTTGTTATTTTTCTGATATGAATAAAAAAATGCAAAGCAAAGATAAGTAGCCAATTGATCACAACGACCTGATAGCTATCAAAATTTCTAACAAAAGCATTCAGTTCAAATTGATTCAGACTGAATTTAAGGATTTGAATTAAAAAATCAAATAAAACACTGAGGTCAGACCAAAGAAAAACTAAAAAGGCCAAAGGAAACAACACATATTCTAAAACAGGGCTTAAAACTGTTGATATGACGACTGTCACAATTTGCGGTAAGCCTAAAAATAGCATTGTTAAATAAAAATGCAGGTAAAATAAAAAATTTTTAATTAGCAAATGACTTTTTTTGTAAATCTCGTCGATATAAATCAGCGTAAGCCCTGCGATCCAACTCATTTGATAAGAAAGAGACGTGATCCACTGCGGTTGTAGAATTAATCCGATCAAACTGGCGGCTAACAAAGCATTATTGTTTTTTAATTGAAGAAAATATTTTTTTGACAAAGCTAAAACCACAATAAATAGATAACTACGAACTATAGGTGGGTTTAAATTGCAGACAAAAATGTAAACCATAAGAATCAAATGAGTTATTTCAGATGAAACATAAAATTTATTTTCTAGTTTTGAAAGTGTTCGTTCTATAAGCACTAGGTGAGACCCAGAAACGACGAAAAGGTGAATCAATCCTGATACGATATAAATTTGTGAATCAGCCAGTGATAAAAAATCCTGGCCACAAACAAGAGCATTTAATTCTTGTGATGAAATGACATTTGGTGGGCTGAAATTCAAGCAGGTTTGATGTAAATACAAAGCAACCGGATGCAAAACATCCAAAAACGAAAATCGAACCAAGGCGGTCGTCAAAACAATTGTGGCTAAAATTAGAATAAAAACCATACTAAGTATGCAAGCTGTTTGCGCACCAATAACAGATTATATTTATAGAATTTAAGATTTTTTAATATAATTAAAATAATTTATAAATTCCAGTAACTTAGGTTGTTTTATCAGTGTTTTATTAGTATGCATTTCGCTGTAAACCTTGATAATCAACGGGTCTAAAGTCCAGAAACATGACTTATAAACATTTAATGTGGATAACTCTTCAACTTTAATTGAAATATGACTGATATTTGAGTTTAATTACATCAGAGGTTATTATGAAGTTGTCACTTAGTTTCATTTTATGTTGTGTTTTACTTTCAGGTTGCCAATCATTTAATAAAAATAGCAGCAGTCGCGCCAAGAGTGTGCAAAATACAACACGAGCTGCTCACCAAAAATCTAAATTAAATACTAATGAAAAATGGCTGTCTAAAGCCAGTATTTACCAAGAATTAACAGGCCAAAAAATAAACTCTCAGCAAGTTGGCGTGAAACTTCTTAAAATGGCTGAACTAGCTCAGTCAGAAAAAAATTATATATTAGCCTTAAAAAGGTATAACACTGTGATTGCAAGATTTCCTCAAAGTAAACTGGCGCAATCTGCACTTTTTGGCAAAGCTGATTTGTATAAAAAAATGGGACTTTCCCAACAAGCAGATTACAACACACGTTTGGCTCGTGACTATAGAGTGGTCGCTAAAGCGACACCTAAAGTTGCTTCAGCATTGATCGCAAAAAAACCTATTGCTTCGAAAAAAACTTTTACTGTGCGAAAAATGGCTAGCGGCCAAAAAACAGGAACTAAAAAATAATGCGATTAAGCGCGATTCTGCTTTTAGTTTTAACCCCTAGTTTTGTATTCGGGCAAACAGAAATTGCGCCTGAACAAAAACCACAGCAAAGATCCACGGTGGGTGATGAAATTAATAAAGAAAGCAGTTCATTTGTTCCTGAGCCGGATTCAATTGACCCGTTACCTTTAAAAAAAGAATCTTTAAAGGATGATGAAGAGCCTATCTTAGAAGATATTCAACAGGCTTTAAAAAGAGAAAAACAAAAAGCTCTTAAAGTCGAAGCTGATAAAAACAAATCCAAAGTAGCAAGTCCTAAAAAAGTAAAGAAAAAAGCTAAAAAGAAAATTCAAGTCATACCAACAACGGACGATTCAAGTTCTGAAACTTCAGTGACAGATTTTGGAGATCGAAATCCTGATGAGCCTGATTACAGTTTAGAAAATCAATTCAATAGTCTATACAAAAGATTTAATGCTCAACCAACATCTGATGAAACGTGGTCTAAAGCCAGCCAGCAAGTTCCTAATGTCTATGTCGTGCAGCGACGAGACACTTTATTTTCAATCAGTAAAATTTTATTTGGTGACAGTCAGTTTTGGCCAAAAATTTGGGCTATTAATAATCAAGGAATTACAAATCCACATATTATCGCTCCAGGGTTGAATGTTAATTTTTATCCTGGAACAAGCACCGAAGCGCCATCAATTTCTGTTGGTGCACCAAAAACTGAGTCTGTTGAATCTGCACCACTAACGAATCTTAAGGGACAGGTCGATGAGTACGGTGATAAAATTAGAGATTACACAAAACAAAATACGGAATTCGATCGCTTAGTCAAAGAAGGCACTGGTCGCGGACAAGTGGGCATAGTGCCTAGTTTACCAGAACTTCGCGGAGGAAGATTTTTTTATAAAACTCAGACTTCGATAGAAATCACACCGAAAAAATTTGTACCTGAACGAGAACCAATAAATCCATATATTTTAACATCTTCTGAGATTTTATCAGATTATATTGTTAAAGCCGAATTAGCTGACGATTTAGTTTGCAAGGCCGGTCAGTATGTTCCTGCTTCGACAGAGCTTAACTTAGCTACTGTGCCTGGTGAGTATAATTTATTAATTAAAGAAAATGATAAGCTATCACAACTTAAAGCAACACAGGTTTATCAAAATGTCGGACGAGTCACAGTTGATGCCGATGGGTCTTTACGAATTAAAAAATGTTTACAAAATGTGAATACAGATGCGCTAATTGTTTCAGATGAAAAGCTAGCGTCAGTTTTGCCGACAGTTGAAATTGTACTGAATGCCGACATGAAAATCATAGACGGATTATTTTTACGCAGTCAGCAGTATTACTATTCAAAACATTACGTGATTATTAATGCGAACACGTCCAACGTTCAGGAAGGCCAAATGTTTAATATTTATTCGAAAGCTGTCGGAAAAAATGTAGGCCAAGTTAAAATACTTAAAAACACAGGGACTTTGTCGTTAGGTTACGTCACCACTACAAATGAAATCGTTCGCACGGGTGATACGATAGTTACCCAGTAGTATTCAGTAACTTTAGAAATTGGCCCCAAAATTGAACTTTAAGCCTGCATGAATGATGCAATCTATTTTAAAGCGCTACAGATCAAAAATAAAATCCGAAATCCGAAACAGATTCTAATCAGAGAGTCTTCAGATAGCATTGAAAGTGTTTATCTGAAACAAGCTGAAGTTGAAATACAGAATTTAGTCGACTTAAAAATTAAATTCACTTACCCAACTGATGCGGATTATCCCGAACAATTTAAAACAATGTTAGAGCCACCTTTATTTTTAGAATATTTAGGTGAGCCCGTTTGGAAAGATTTTGAATTGATTTCAGTTGTGGGATCAAGAAAAATTCACACATTAACCCAGGATTGGTTGAAGTCGGAATTTCAAAATTTTTTGATTCACAAAGACGAAATAGCAGTGGTCAGCGGCGGGGCTGAAGGCGTTGATCAGTGGGCCCACTGGATTAGCCTTTCGATATCAAGACCGACCATTGTGGTTTTGCCTACGGGACTTGGGAAGATGTATCCTCAGTCGTTAGAATCGATGAAAGACACCGTTCTTAGAAACAAGGGTTGTTTTATATCTGAATTCCCATTTTCGTGGTCTGTAAAGAAATCTCATTTCTATTTTCGCAATAGAATTATCGCTGCCCTTGGTGAAATGTGTCTTGTGGCTCAAGCACAGATTAAAAGTGGAACTTTTTTAACTGTTCATCATGCGTTACAAAATGGTCGGCCGATTTTAACGATTCCAGCTCATCCGTTGATGTCAGATTTTAGTGGAAATTTAAATTTACTTTCAGACGGGGCCTTGTCGGTCCAAAATTGCAGTGACATGCTTAATTTATGGGATGCTGAATTTTGGTCTGGTCGAGTTTGCAATCAGAAGGGAAACTACATTTAGAGCAGTTCTAGCACCCAACCCCTAGGTCTAGTGGTTGACATTATTTTTGGAGCTAAATTATTAAAAATAGGTAAAAAAATGAAATTATCTAAAAAA